>SEAD01000059.1 GCA_004173355.1 Chitinophagaceae bacterium
GTAATTAATGATACCGCCTTCCAGGTGGAACACATTCTTAAACCCTTTGTGCAGCATATATGCTGATGCTTTCTCACAACGGATGCCCCCTGTACAGTACATGATGATATTCCGGTCTTTGTCGGCCTGCATCATGTCAACAGCCATGGGCAGCTGCTCACGGAAGGTATCACTGGGGATTTCAATGGCCTTTTCGAAATGCCCGACCTCAAACTCGTAGTGGTTGCGCATGTCGATAATCACCGTATCGGGATCAGCAGCCAGTGTGTTAAACGCTTCGGCATCTACATACCTGCCCTTATTTTCCATATCAAATGCCGGGTCTTCGATACCGTCAGCCACAATCTTCCGGCGGACCTTGATATCGAGTACATAAAACGATTTTCCATCGTCATTCACGGCAGTGTTGAGTCGCAGCCCATCGAGGCCATCGACTGCATAAAGGATCCGGCGAAACTGGTCCACACTGGCAGAAGGCACACTGACCTGCGCGTTGATGCCTTCGCTGGCCACGTAGATCCTGCCAAAGACGCCAATCGCACTGAAATCGCGGAAGAGCTGGTCACGGAAGGCCGACGGGTCTTCAATCCTGAAATAATTGTAAAACGAAAGGGTGGTCCGGGGAGTCGGATCCAGCAGGACCTTATCCTTCAGTTCCCTGCGGGACACGCGGTTGTGTAATGCCATGTTTGAAATTTGTGCCGCCGGTGGGCGACAGTTATCGAATCGGTCAGTTGCAGGCTGAACCAAATTTCGCGGCAAATATACACCGATTTCGTTACTGCCCGAAGCTGATCCTGCCACCCAGGAGTCCGCCAAGGCCTACCCTCACGCCGAAATTATTACCCGCACCAGGCTGGATCGCAGTCACAAAATCAACCCTGAACAATTTGAAGATATTTTCCACCCCGGCAAAAACCTCTACGTAATAGTTGTCCTGGTTGACATAAAACGTATTCGCGCCACCGACAAGATGCCATTTAAGTTTATTGAATAACGGGATTTTGTTGGTCAGCAGGCCATTGAAATGGTGTTCGGCATGGCCGAATACATAAAACTCTTCTGCATTGCTGTACCGGTAGTAAGGTGCCAGCTGGAAGCTGTTCAGGTATTTAAAATTGTAGAACATCTGGTTGCCGTTGAAATGCTGGAGGTCGGGGATCTCCACGCGATTGTTGTTGAGGAATCCACCCACACCCACCCGGTAGCGGAACTCACCGGCAATTTTGAAGTTCATATTATCAGCCATCGAGAATTTCCATTTGTCGAAATCCACATCCGAACCAAACAGGTCCCTGATCCCTTTGGAATACTCAAGGGTGAATACCGGTTTGTTGGAAGGCAGCGGCATCTTGGAATTCGGGAATTCAATGTACCGCTGGCCGGGCTGGAAGGTAACCGTGGCCGATGCTACGAGTGCCTGGTGTTTATCAAATGGTATGGCGACAAGTTCGTAAGGATGGTTGGGCAGGAACTCGCGGTCTTTGTTATAGATGGAAAAATCGGTAGTATTCCGGAGCGGGATCCTGTTTTCATACACGCCCGATATATTAATGCTTAATCCGTTTTCCAGTTTGTTGTTATACTCCACACGTCCGTACCAGTTCTCATAGATCTTCATGTAGTTTTTGTTCCACAGGAGTGTATAAACCGCGTTCATCAGCGGACTTACAGGATTATCCTGGTTAAACTGTGATACACGTTTACCACCTCCGATTTTTATGTACCGGTTACGGTAGCCGAGGCTTTTCGGACTCATCGTCAGGTCGGCCCATGAATTAAGATGGCTGTTGCTGAAACCGTAGCGTGTATTCCAGTCGAGACGGTAATTGTATTTGCTCTTCCTCCGGTAGTAACTGAAGCTTTGTTCCACATTGACGGAAAGGCCTTCCACTGTATTGTACTCTACCTGTTTGATCAGGGGCCGCAGCTGCCAGCGGACAGAGGATTCCCTTGCATAAAATGTATGGCCCTGGCCTGACCAGAAGATTCCCTTCACGGTGGGTGGCGGCTGGTTTTTGCGCAGCGAATCAAGCCGGCGGCGGCTGAGGGAGGAATCACGCCAGATCCGGCTGAGACTATCGCGGAACACAAAATTCTGTTTCTCGTCATTTTCCAGTGCCACCGGTCGCACCGCATTCCAGTAGTTGCTGTCCTTTTTGTTGAAGGACGAATCATACTTCATGATCGTGCGGCCAAAATGTTTTTTCCCGAAACCGGGATTGATATTGTAGTCCGAGTACACATTTACAAAACTACCCGTGATGTGGAATCCGAATTGCCGCAGGTCAAGCTGGAGGACCTGGTTTTTTGTTTTCCATACATCAGCATCTACCGCGCCATGGATCTGCCTGATCCGCAGGCTGTCCAGCATTTCCAGGCCCTGGCTTTTCACGGCAACGAGGTCTGTACTGTAAATCCTCCAGTCATCTTCGGTAATCTGTATCACCCCCGTAAACAGGGGTTCATTTTTTCTCCGCGGGGTTACGCGGATGGTGTTTACCATCTTATCGCCATCCATAAAGAATCCTTCGTATCGGAACCTGTAATAATTGATCGCTCCATCTGCTATCGGGGAGATAAAGCCACGTGGGTTCAGGTTATTGCCAAACACTGAAACGTTATTCTGGTAGAAATTGATAAAAAAAGGAAAGCTGAACCCGTATCCCCCACCACTTTCACGCGACGATACCACGCGGTACTTGATTTTATCCGGCCTGGAAAAATCCACTTCTGTCACTGATTCGGACAGGTAAAGGATCCCTTTCCCAAGCGAGTCAAGCCCATCACCCGGTTCACGTTCGATCTTTTGGCCCATAAACTTCTTCGGCATCGTGCCCGAGCGAAGCAGACCTTTTATATAAACACTGACCGAAAAAGAATCCACCTGGTTATTGTAATAGTCACGTTTCCTGATGGCCTCGCGGATAATCCCGTAAGCAGGATCCTCCCCTTTTTTGACAATCACTTCCGAAAGGGTGAGTTCCTGCACCGGCAATTCAAAATCCAGGGTGACTGCTGTGCCGGCAACGGTCACCGGTTGTTCAACCCGTTTATAACCCACATATTCCGCCACCAGAGTATATTGCCCCGGCTCCAGGTTCAGGCTGTACCGGCCACTGCTATTGGCCGTGGTACCTTTTTTGGTTCCCTTGATACTGACAGAGGCATAAGGCAGTGCGGTGCCTTTCTGGTCGCGGATGAGACCAGTCACCGGGGTTGCGAGTAATGAAAAAGGGAGCAGGAAAAATACAAATGCAGTAAAAAATATCCTCATGGTAGTTAGTGCGGTTGTTCCCGGTTCAAACGAATGTAAGTGCTTCAATGTTACAGAAAAGCAAAAACAAACACGAGTCAATTACATCAATTGATGAAGCACCCTTTAAGAGGATAAACGGTTAAGGGTTGCGGCTTTTTTTTGAGGTCCGCAGGTAGAAACCGCTGAGTGCTGCAAAACCGGCAACCAGTCCGCCAACAAGGCCTGACAGGATGACCAGCAGGAATGGTTTTTCACCCACACCAATCAGTTGTCCGATTTTTATGGAGAGCAGGCTGGCATTGTCCCGGTCGATCCAGAATGCGATAATACCCCAGGTGAAAAAAACGGCGAGAAACCCTGTCACCCAGGATTTCCAGGGTTGTTGCGGGATCAGCAATGCAACGAGGAAAGCAACGGGTGCAATGATCCACCACGGGGCATAGAGTCCCCCGATAAAACAAAGCAGTGCAGTCAGGAAAAGTGCGGCGAAAAATTTCATATCACTTATTTACGGTCAGCCTTTCGAAAAGTTCATGGTCCATTTAATACGTTTGTCACCCTGATCGGAAGGCTTCATGAGCCACAGGGTATAGTACTCCCCCTTTACCCAACCGTTCACCGAATTATCATAGAAACGGCTGCCGGGGTTTCCGCTTTGTCCTCCGGGATAGATACCGTAACCCTGCGGGGTTGCGGACATCCGCACTATCATCCGCCAGCTGGGGCCATGGTCTTCCTTGGTCGCGTTGATCACACCTGCCCCACCACCTGCATTAAGGTTGAGGCGGCTGAAGGCGGGCAGTTTCAGCAGGTGCTGCACTTTTGTACCTTTGTATGCACCCCATGCGAGTTTTCCCGTCAGTTCGGCAGACTTCAGCTGTATAGCAGCTTTTTTCAGTGAACCGCCGAGCAGGTCAGCCAGTGTTTCTTGTACCGGCGTGTTGATATCATCAATGAATTTGTAGGAACTGTCTTTCCGGAGGGCTTCTATCAGCGTGGTTTCGTTGGGCCATGGCATCGGCAGCTTCGAACGTTCGAGTTCGTCGGACCACACAGCCTTTTCAAACTCTGCCCACCAGATTGCAAAAACGGTTGCACCCTGTTCCGACGGGTCATTCCGCAGGTTCCAGGTGCGGAACATATTCATGTATTTCTTTTCATCCAGGTTAAGTTTCGCCGGATCGGTCTGCAGCAGGATGCCGCGGGCAAACTCCGCTTTGACGTTGTAATTGTTCGTCTGCATGCGTTGCATATCCCGCACACTTGCAAGCCGGATGGAATCCAGCAGCCGGTTGACGATATAGCCGCGATACACGGGAAAGCTGTTACCGGTGTAATAGGGATATGCCGAATCCACCGAAAGCTGGTTGGCACTGCTCACATAACCACGCGCCGGGTTTTTCATATGCGGGTTTTCCTGCTGCGGTATGATCCCGCGCCACATGTATGAACTGTCTTCACCCGGCATGATAAAGTCGCCCTGCCTGCGCCACTTCGCCGGGAAGTCGCCCTGCTGCCAGATCGCGATATCACCACTAACGCTTGCAAACACCGGGTTCTGCCCGGGGCAGGTCAGCGATTTGATGGCCTCTGCGTAATCATCGTAATTTTTTGCATGGTTGAGACCATACAGCATCCGCATTTCGTTCGAAGGATCCTGTGCTTTCCACCGCACCGCATAGTAGTTTGCGTTACCCGGGGCCGCAGGGAAGGTATGGTCATAAATTACGGGACCAAACACGGTGTAGACCACGGTATCGGCCAATGCCGCGCTGCCGCGCACGCCAATATTTTCCACACGCCTGGTTGTTTTAACCCAGGCACTGTCAAACCAGTATTCGTTCATCTGTGCATCGCGGAACTTCAGCTGGTAATAATCTTTTACATCACGACCCGAATTGGTTACGCCGAAGGCAATGCTGTCGTTGTATCCGATGATGATATTCGGCGCGCCGGGGAAAGTAACCCCGTAGGAATTAAATGACGGGCCGGACAACTGCATCTCGTACCAGATGGATGGCAGGTTCAGCCCCAGGTGCGGATCATTGCAAAGGATGGCTGCGCCATCGGCTGTTTTGGAACCGGCCAGGGCCCAGTTGTTGCTGCCATTGTCCTTGTCGGGTTTTGGCAGTATGTTGGTAAGGCTGTCTTTTTTATAGGTGAAGTAGAGGGAGTCGGCGCCGGCTGGTTTATCGAGGTTGAAAGCGGCGGATGCAGGATAGTTATTTTCAGTGACCGGCACGATTGCTTTTAATGAATCCTGGATGACCGGGAACAATTTTTCAAAGTCAGTGATGCTGAGATTATTCCTGGCATTGGTATATTCAAGATCGTCATCATGGCCTGCGAGGTCGTAGCTGATGTACTTTACAAACAAGGCTGATTTCAGGTTGGTCCAGCGCTCCGGTTTGTAGTCAAGCAGTTTGTACTCGATCGGCAGTTCACTTTCCGTGAGCTGGTCGATATAGGCATTCACTCCCGCGGTGTATGCATCCTGCTGGGCCTGGATTACGGTATCCGTTGCCATCAACTCCAGCATTTTTTCGGCAGAATAAAGCATACCAAGACGGCGCATGCTCCGGTCATACCGGAGGAAGGCAGAATCTTCTCCCGCACCGAGTACATGACTGACCATACCGCCTGCGGCGAATACCTGGAACTCCATCTGCCACAGACGGAACCGTGCATGCAGGTAACCCTGCAGGTAGTACACATCATGTTCGGATGAAGCCATTACGTGCGGCACGAGACGATCGTCGAAATACACGCTGGTATTGTGTTGCAGCCCGGGAAGACTCAGTTCGGCATTATAGTCAAAATCAGCGGCCTCCGCATTCTGCCAGAAACCGTGCTGCGGACTCAGGAAACGGCCCATGGCCGGTACGGAGCCCCATTTAGTATTGAGTGCAAACACGAGACCGGTGGTAATTAATGCGGAAACGGCGAAGGGAATAAGTCGCATAGTTGGTCAATTACCCGAAAGATAAAAAAGAAATCGGGTCATAAAGAAATAATCGTTGATTGTCCATGGCCATTCGTCGATAAATCTGTCCGATCCATCTCTCGGCATACGGATTAGTAAAAACACGATCGGTAATGGATAGACCTCAGGGGATCACTTCGAACAGCAGGAACTGTGATTTTTCAATATCCCGGAAATTATTATCGGCTACAAAAACCAGTGTACGATGGCCATTGGGAAGGTCCGGGCCAAAGGTTAACCCTTCGATATTGTAAGTGCTAAACCCGAGTGAGGCCATATCCAGCAGGAGTTTCTTATGCACCGGGCGACGTGCTGGCGCTGCCTTGAGTGAGCTGTTCCCTGCAATATTGCTGGCCCGCCGCAGGTCGGCAAGATAGACCCTGATATCCGAAGGCCCCCTGCCGGTGGACCACGCCCTTTCGAGGACAAGCAGGTGATGGTTGCCCATGGCAAGGATATCGGAAACGCCGTTCACTTTGAATGCACCCGCAGGGGTCGCCGGGTGTGGTACCGCATCTACCTGGTAGGCATACTGTGCAAGCTGCTTTTTCTTACTGATATCAAAATGCAGGAAGCGTACCCAGGCGGTTGAATCCCCGGTAGCGGCACTGGAACCGTCTTCATACAGTGCATCTTCCACGCTTACGATCATCTCCCGGTAATTGCGCAGGAAGGTCAGGCCTTCAAAAACCATATTATGGCGCAGCCCCTTCTCCTGTTCGAATACCCGTACATTGCCCGGTAAAGGCAGGCTGTCCTTGTAATGGCCGTTGCGTTCCATCATAACAATTTCTGGTTGCTGGAAGTCACGTGTACTGTCTTTTATGTAACGCTGCCCTTCACTGCTGCGAACCAGTTCATCACGAACGGGGTTATACCGCATGGCCTCCATATCAGCCGAGTGGATGCGGTCCTTCCGGATATCCGGATAAAGCTGCCCTTTGTCATTCCAGACCGAATCAACCGCAACAAGGCTGACAGAATCAATACCATAGTTGCTGATGCTGACCTGCGCCGTGTAGAAACGTGCCGGGCTGAGCACGGACGGATCATCACAGATCATATAATAGATATTGCGGGATGGCACGAAATCGATACCGGAAAGCCCTCCTGCCACCGTGCCCCGGTAAGTCATATTGAACGGTATACTTGCACTGTCCAGGAATTTAAGGGAAGACACTTCCGGCAGTTTTATCTTGTCCACTTTGCTGGTTGTCCGGCAGGACGGAAGAAGGACTATACCCCCCAGCAATACTATCACACTCAGGAACCGCATGTTTATCATTTCTGCAAAACTACGGAACAACCCAGTTTTCGGCAGCCTTTTCGCTATTTTTAAGGTTTCCTATCAATTGGCAGTCGGATGAGATCGGTCTTCAGGTATATCGGCAGTTATATAGCGGATTTAAACAGGACAGTACTGGCAGTTACCAGCCTGTTCACCGCGATACTTATTTTTATCAATTACCGCTTTGGTCTTGATGATAAAATCAGTGAATCGGGTACCATACCCCTCTTCGTGGCAAGATACCTGCTGTTCGCTGTCGCTTTTCTCGGACCTTACCTGTTCTACAGCTTTTTTGCCGGAAAAAATTATTTCCGCATTCCTGCATTTGTTGTGCTCGGGCTTGCTGCCCCTTCCTTTTTTGCACTCAAGACCGCCGTTACCGTACGCCTGCCTTTTGCCAGTGATGCTGTATTCTGGAACAAGGTCGTTTACTGGCCGGTGCTCCTGCTCCTGATGTTTGCCCTGCTCACGCTGACACGGGCACTGACCCGCGAAAAGGGCAGTTTTTACGGACTGACCACCAGGGGGCTGGACTGGAAACCTTATATCATCATGCTGCTGATCATGGTGCCGCTGATCGCACTGGCCTCCACACAGCCGGATTTCCTGCATACCTATCCCAAACTCCAGAGTCTCGAAGGAGTGGATGAACTGGCACTGATTCCCTGGTGGAAAAAGGCCCTCTTCGAACTCAGTTACGGCAGCGATTTTTTATCCATCGAAGTGTTCTTCCGCGGCTTCCTGATTATCGCGTTTGTCAAATGGGCAGGCAAGGATGCGATCCTGCCCATGGCCTGCTTCTACTGCACGATCCATTTTGGCAAACCCCTGGCGGAATGTATCAGTTCCTATTTTGGCGGGATCCTGCTGGGCATACTGGTTTACAACACGCGTTCAGTGCTGGGCGGCCTGATGGTGCATCTCGGGATTGCATGGCTGATGGAGATCGGCGGATATATCGGGAACGGGCTTTGGTAAACCCATAGATAGTTTGTGGATGTAATTAAATTAGTGGTTTGTTTCCAGGCAACAAATAAATTTCACCGGATGTATTTACGATCAAGAAGAACATTCCTCCGTCAGGCCGGTCTAACCACACCGATGTTGCTTTGTGGTGCAGGGGATATCGGGCGGCTTCTCAGCAGCCTGAAGGCGCCCGCCGGTAATGAATTGTCAGTGATTACCCGAAAACTGGTAAAGGAATGGGGTGAAAAATTGCTTTCCCTTCAAATCAGCAAACCCGGCAGTCCGGAAGACGGGCTCATCATTTCCCCTTCGGAAAATATTGTGCATGGCCGGATCGGTGATACCTTCTACCCTTTCCTGCACCTTGCATCTGCAACCGGCGACCAGCGATACCTTGATGCTGCGAAGAAGCTGTACGACTGGATGGAACTAACGGTAAGCCAGCCCGACGGTTCCTGGCTGAACGAACCCCGAACGGGATCCTGGAAAGGAACTACTGTATTTACGAGTATCGCACTGGCCGAGGCAGTACATTTCCACGGACACCTGCTCGACGATGGATTCAACCAGCGGATCCGGCAAAGGCTGCGGCGTAGCGGCGACTACATCTACACCAACTTCAACATGGATTATGGCAATATCAATTACCCGGTGGCGGGTGCGTATTGCCTGTCACTGCTGGGCAGGTTAATGGATCAACCCGATTATACTGACCGCGGGAAAGAACTCGCGCAGCAGGCAACCGGTTTTTTCACTTCAAAAAATAATTTCCTTTCGGGTGAAGGCAACCCCTACTACCAACCGAGCCCGAAGGGCTGTTATTCGATTGACCTCGGTTACAATGTGGAAGAGTCATTGCCCTCACTGGTATTGTACGCACGACTGAACAACGATAAAGACCTCCTGGAAAAAATCATCCCATCACTTCGCACACATGCAGCATTCATGTTGCCCGACGGAGGCTGGGATAATAGCTGGGGAACGCGAAACTACAAATGGACATACTGGGGCAGCCGCACGTCCGATGGCTGCCAGCCTGCATTTGCACTTATGTCAGTGACCGACCCGGTCTTTTACCAGGTGGCATTGCGCAATACGCAGCTGTTGTCCCGGCTGACGGTCGATGGACTGCTTACGGGCGGACCACATTGCCATCCTCATGGTGAAACAACAAGCCTTCATCACACGTTCTGCCACCTGAAGGCACTGGTGTCCATCCTGGACCATGGTGTTGCCGATCAACCCGAACCTCCTGCTGTACCACTGCCCGTGGAAAAAGCAAACGGTATACATTATTTTGAAGACATCCAGACCTGGCTGGTGAATTCCAATGGCTTCAGGGCAACGGTTACAGGGTACGACCGCAACTACAAAGATTACCGCGAAGGACATGCATCGGGTGGTTCCATGAGTCTCCTGTGGCACGCACAGGCCGGGATCATCCTGTCTGCCAGTATGAACCGCTACCAGTTGTATGAAAAAGCCAACATGCAGGAAGACAAGGACCCTTTTTCCATTCCCCTGACACCGCGGATTGAATACAGAAACGGAGGAAAAACTTTCTCAAGCGTGAATGATTTTGCAGCAATAATCCGCACAAAGGATGGCAGCACGAAACGTATCAGGGCAGCAGGACACCTCGTAGACGGAGGGCAAAAAGATCCCCGGGGAAAACGTATCGGGTACATCATGGAATATAGTATCAGTGACGATGGAGTAACACTGTCATTTTCACACGATGGACCCGAATCTGTCCGCATCATCCTGCCGGTAATCAGCGCATCGGGCGAAACGGCAGAAATGGAAGAAAAGTCGTTGTCAATCGATCGCAAAAATTGCCGGCTAATAGTCACCGCTGACACTAAAATCAATCTTTTACCCACCGGCAGTTCAAAAAGGGTTTTCAACTTTGTGCCTGGTCTGGAAGCAATACCGGTTGTATTGACCGGCAAACGGGTCACCCTCAGGCTGGAAGTTTCCTGATTAAACGTTACAATCAGGATTGCACTGCTTACCTTATTGTTCACAACCCTCACCCTGTTCCTCACCCATAACCTGGGTTTTGAATCAAGGACGCTGAAGTATGGTTTCGCTGCGACAGCTTTTTTTGTCTTCACTACTCTCGCAGCGCTGCTTTTCAAAAGAAATACAAAAATGGTCCTGGCGTTTATGCTCGGATTTATTATAGCAATTGATGCATTCACGGTGGTGCAGGGGCAGCAGCTTATCCCTTTGCGGTTGACTACACATTGAGGCGCCAATCCATTGCCCGTGAACAAATGCCTGTCCGGCTGGAAGCACTTCAGGAGTCGGAAATACTGACCACAACCGGTGTCAGGATCAAACTCGGCGATACACTGACAACGGCGTCGCTCGTCGATTTTTATTTTGTAGGATGCCCGCCATGCGAGTCAAAAATGAAATCCCTCCATTCAATTGCAGATGAAAGCAATAATCCGCAATACCGCAGCATTCTTATCTGCGACGGAAGATTAACGGACTATCAAAAGTTTCTCAGCCACGGCCTTGGGATACGGAATGAAAGGTTCGTGCTCCTTTATGACTCCGCGGGAATCCTTTCATCAAAGCTCGGACTGCAGTCCTATCCTTTTGAAATTTCTGTTGTGGATCAACAGATAACCGGTACCCTTGAAGGATACGACAGTGAATCATCTGCACTGTATGAAAAAGAAACCCTGAGGAAATTCTCCCGAAAATGAAAAAATCATTTTGGCCATGCAGGTTCGGTAAAATTGTCAGACCGGAAGGGCACCGCCGGGAAACCCGCCCCATTTTCGAGATTGGTCACAGCGTAATTCGTGAATGCATATCGGACCGCCACGGGCGCGGATACTTTTGCAGAAGATAATTCTATGAGGTTGCCAACCAGCATGGCTTTTGCGGGATAAAATTTCTGGTCGGCACCAGCCACTTCAAAAAACGACGGCTCTTTGCCATCGGAAGTCTTTAAACCATCGGCAGTAGCCCCGCGGTAATGGACAATCATTTTTTTACTGCGGACTTCAAAAAAATCGAAGACCGGACCTTCATCCACCACCGCCATTTTCCCATAAGTACGCTTTAATGCCATTGCAGCCAAACGGTGTCCGATGGGTAACTTGTTTTTCGGATGGAGGTCCTTGGCCTCACCTACATCCATGGTCACCGCCATACCGGTATTACCCAGCAACGAGATCCGTTCCTGTGCCTCGCGGAAAAAAGCATAGTCCGCAAGCACCGGGTCTTCCTTGTCCCAATAATAGGGCGCCACCTGTACATAATAAAAAGGCAAAACACCTTGCCCGAAATTCAGACGCCATGATTGGATCATCGCATACATCAGTTGCGTATAGGAAGTCCGTTCCGTACGGTTGCTTTCACCCTGGTACCAGCAGAATCCTTTGAGGCTGAGATTCCGGAAGGGATGGATCATCGCATTGTATAAAAGAAACGGACGGGTCACTTTTTCGAAACTGAAACCCCCGTCGATCTTTTCCTTACTCTTCTCGCTACGCAGGTATGGCTGCAGGTACACACGGTCGAGCAAGGTATCGGCTGCAAGCACTCCCTGCGGCACAAACGCCTGTGCAGCTGAGGCACCGATCCCCGACCAGACCAGCCCGACAGGGATGTGCAGCGTGTTGAAGAGGTCGCGTCCGAAACTATAACCTACCGCACTGAATTCCTTTGCTGTGGCCGGTGTACAGGTTTCCCATTTTCCCCTGAAATTTTCAATGGGTGTTGCGCTGAAATTAAGATCCGCACGGAGCAACCGGATATACGGGTAGTCTGCTTTCGGCAGTTCCGTAGCTGCATTTTTGTCTTCCTTCAGGCTGAACTGCATATTCGATTGCCCGCTGCAAAACCAGAGGTCACCGATCAGCAGGTTGTCCAGCGTCACCGCACCGCCCGCGCCTTCCACTACCAGGCGGTGGGGGGTAAAATCATTTTCCTTCGCTGCGGGGACTGATACCATCACGAGGAAATTGCTGTCGCTCCCGGTAATGGATTTCGCCACAGCTGTCCAGTCTGCCTTCACCGTGATCTCCTGTCCGGGTATTGCCTTGCCCCAGATCCTGAATGGCTGATTCTGCTGCACTACCATGCCCGACTGAAGTGCGTTTGACAGGACAGGTTGTGCAGATACCGGACCAGCCAGGGCCGACAGGAGGATTGCTACGATAGTTTTTTTCATGTCTGTTATTTCTTCAGGCGGATCTCAAACTTCCGCTCCCTGGGTTTATTGATTGTATAAATGCGATCCATGATGGTGCCCATTTCCTTCTCCCATCCGGCACGTACTTCCTTTTTCCTGCCTTCCACATAATTGTCTTTTTTCGAAGCCACCGCCCAGTCTTTCGGTGCTGCAGCAAGTATGCTGTCAAGTGCCACCTGGTCATCCTGGTACATCATTTTCCGCGGGCGGAAATAGTTGGTCTGCAACCACACATACGCCCGCAATTTCTGTTCGAGGTCGCGATACTGGAAATTCAATTCCGCCACCTGCTTTGCCTGCTGGTACTGCGGGGTGTTACTAAGCAATGCAAGATTGATCCCGGATGCCAGTTCTTTCCCGGTGAAGTCTGCCACTGGCTGTCCATCAATGAGCAACCCGTAACCGGCCGACTCATCCAGGCCGGTAACCTGCAGGTTCTCACGATTCATTTCTTCGGTAAAGGGGATGACGGCAAGTGCTTCATACTGACGTTGCGGATTCTCCCATACCCTCGTATTCGAATCTGTTGGGAACGGCAGCGATTTTGCGAGGTAACTGAAAGAAACACCAGTCGCGGTTTTCTTCAGACCGGAAACCTTTGCGTTGACCGAGCGCTGCAGCCGGGCAGTACGGGCATTCACCGACACATCGGCAACCACCGTACCCGACAAACCCTGGTTTTTCAGAAACAGCCATGCCATCGCCATATGTCCCGCATTCCCCGGATGGATCCGGTCGGGTCCTGTGAGTGTATAGTTTGTATCCCTTTTCTGCTCACGCTCATTGATTGCCTGCATCGGGCGCATCAGGTCCACAAAGCCCCATTTATTTTTCACGGCACTGGCTTCTTGGAAGCGGGCAATCCCTTCCATGGTTTTATATTTTCCCGTAAAACGGTTTTTGTTACCACCCATGGTCTCGTCGTACGGTGATGAGGTCATGATTACTTTTTTCACACCCGGCAGTGCCAGTAATTTTTTCTCAATGGCCTCATAATTTTTGAGCGAGGTAGCGATCGCTTCATTCCTTACACTGGTTTCAGGTGCATTGTAATATTCGAAGTAACGGCTATCGTTCATCCCAAAAGTCAGTACGATGACAGTCGGCTTTTTCACCAGCACATCATCTTCCAGCCGCGCCAGGATGCCAGCCGCCACATCACCCCCGATGCCTTTGTTCATCACAAGTATCCGTTCGTTCGGGAAATGCAGCTGGTAATACTGCCAGATATAAAGACCGTAGAAACCATTTTCGGTGATGCTGTTTCCGGTAAACGAAATCCGGTCGCCGGCTTTAAACACAGCTGGCTTCTGTTGCGCCTGTGCGGGTGCTGAAGCCGCCATGATAGCCAGCAGCGAGAGATTCCTGATTGTATTTTTCATAAAAACTTATTGATTGATTAATGAGGGATCAAAGATGGCCACACTCACCCTTGAGTCGGCACAGCCGTAGTACAGGTACCATTTCTGTTTGTAAAAAACGAGTCCCTCGATAAATACCGTACCGGCTGGGTACTGACCGCTTTTTTCAAACGCTTCGGTGGGAACCAGGAACGGTTTATCCAGCCGGGCGACGGGCAGCAGCGGATCATCAAGACTGAATAACACCTGTCCCCCACAATAGGAATTCGGTGTATAATCAAGACCGGCCTTTTCATCTGAACGGTTTTTCCCGTTGTACAGGAGCAGTATACCCTTATCGGTGATTACAGCCGGCGGCCCGCACTCCGTCAGGTGACTGTCGAAGAAACCATCCCTTGGCCTGATCAGCTCTTTGAGTGTACCATCGGCATCCTCCACAGGCGTCCAGTTGAGCAGGTCGGTGGATGTAGCAGCGTACACCGCCGCTTCGCCCCAATACATCATATACCTGCCGTTGATCTTTGCGATCACCTGTTTCCCATCCACGAGCTTTGTAATAATGGAGGCAGACTTCGTGGGTGCATTGAAGTATTTTCCATTGTAAGCCTTGCGGAATGCAGGACCGGTTTTTTTCCATTTCAGCAGGTCCCTGGAAGTGGCCACACCAATCCTTGGTACTTTTTTATTCCATTGGGTGTAGAGTATTACATATAAACCGTCTTCAGTGACGGCCACCCGGGGGTCTTCACAACCACCAGTCCACTCAAACTCTTTCTGTGAATCGTTTGCCGGGAACAACACCGGTGCTGTCCTTCGTGTCATCGTGATCCCATCGGTGGTTTCCGCATACCCGATCCTTGATGTACGCTCACCGATACCTTTACCGGATTTATCCTCTGCACGGTAGAGCACCACTATCTTTCCATCTTTTACAGTGGCGGCGGGATTGAACACATCATTTGATTCCCATTTCACCAGCTGTTTTTTCATTGGATCCATGAATACTGAACCTGTATCCGGAGAGAGCACGGGAGTGCCGGTAGCGGGTCTCACAAATGGCGCAAACGACCAGCCATTGGGTGCTTCAATCAGGTCAAAATCAAATGACGGGGAAATCGATTTCACAGCCCAGTCGCCCGGACTGCTACCGAGTTTATATTCAAGCGTACCGCCACTGGCCAGCTTGTCCAGCGGTATCCATGTTTCATTATATAACTGCCCGTTCAGTGTGAGTGAACGGATATAGGTTTCCGTTTCACTTCCACCGGTGATCTTCACCAGCCCGCCGGGAAGTTTGATATTGACTTCCGGGAAAGACGGCGAGTTAATGGAGAACACGGGCATGGCGGGCACTACAGGATAGAGACCGATATTGGCAAATACATACCATGCACCCATTGCACCCATATCATCGTTTCCTGGCAGGCCCTGCGGACGGTTGGTGTATTGTTCGCGGATGATGCGTTTAACGATCGCCTGCGTTTTGGCGGGCTTGCCAATCCAGTTGTAAATCCATGGCACCTGGAAATCCGGTTCATTGCCTGAAGCAAACCATTCCTGGTTGTAGGATGCATCTATACGCGAAAAAAAGCTATCCAGCCGGTTCTCCGCCGCCTGCCGTCCCCCCATCCTGTTCACCAGTGCGTTGAGGTTATGCGGCACCATCCAGAAATAATTTTTATAAGAAGCTTCCCGCCAGTCTTCATCGTATTTTTTCCAGGACCCGTCTTCATTGCGGGAATTGAGCCAGGTACTGCCGGGATTATATAAATTTTTCCAGGACTGCGAGCGGCCGAGATATGTGGCATATAGTTTTTCGTCATGGAAAGCCTGGCGCGCAAACTGCCCGATGGCAAAATCTGCCGACGCGTATTCAAGACTCATCGAAGCCTGGATATAACCTTTGTCGAGATATTGCGCCAGGTGCGGACGTGTCTCATAACCCTGGGATTTTGTACCGGGCACTTCCGCACCGCGACGCATCACTTCCAATGCGGCTTTCGTATCAAAGTCCTTCGCACCGAACGCATACGCGTTAGCAACCAGTACGGACGTCGGGTCGCCCTGCATAATACCCGTTTCGGTATTGGCCAGCACCCAGCGGGGAAAACCACCCCCTGACTTCTGTGCAAATTCAATAACTGAAGCCATCATCGCAGATGTCTCTTCCGGAATGAGCAGGCTGATCAGCTGGACCTGCGTGCGATAAGTATCCCAGTTGCTGAACCCTGTGTAGTAATTGCGGTTGGTGACGCGGGCAACTTTCCCGTCGGACCCGATGTACTCACCGTTCACATCATTGCACAGATTCGGGTGCAGCAGGCTATGATAGAGATGGGTATAAAACTGGGTAGTATGATCGGCACTGCCACCTTTTACTTCAATCCGACCAAGATAGTCGTTCCATTTCGCGACAGCACGATCGCGGACCGCTGTAAAAGACCATCCATTATTCTCCGCCCGCAGGTTTTCCTTTGCATTTGCCAGCGAGACATAGGAAATTGCAAATTTATACCCGATGGTTTTATTCTTTTTTGTGTTGAATGTAAACCAGGCCCCGGAAAAAGCGCCGGTTGCCGTATCCACCCTTTTGCGTAGCGTCTCCCCCTTCCAGGTGCCACGTTGCGTTGCCGCGTTGTCAAACTCCGCCACAAAGTATACGCGGTAATTTGCGGGTGAACCGCAGAACTCCCCGCCATCTGCATAACCTTCACAGGATGTCGGTGACGTGATACGGATGGACGCATCACCCATTTTTGTACCGTTCAACCCGGATCCGATAATGACAGTACCCTCTTTCGAACCGGCGGGAAATTCAAAGCTCGCCATACCTGTGCGGGCAGTGGCGGCAAGACGGCAATCCACCTGTCCTGCTTTCACTGCAAATGACCCGGCAGTTGATTCAGTGATGGTAAAACCCGGATCAGCCGACATCATATCATTGGGGGATTTTGTCAGTGCCCCATCCAGTGGCAGTGTCGGGAAATTACCCATGTGCTCGCATCCCGCCCCGCTCATCTGGTTGACCACAAATCCTTTTGCAGGATGGAAAAATGTGGGGGTGAAAGCTACCATGCCGAATGGATAGGTAGCCCCTGGAAATGTGTATCCGGCTTCCAGGTAGGCTTCTTCCTTTCGTGCACCTTTCCCCTTGTTGCCGATCTGCGTGTTGACGAGTGATGCAGGACCCTGGGCGGATACGGCAAAACTTACGAGCACGCACAGGAGACCGGCCAATTTTTTCAGGGAAAACTTTTTATGATCAGGAAGGGTTGGAAACATCCATTATTTTTTTGAGAGTGAGAAAGGTTTGTCTTCATTACGAAGGCCGCGTTCCCGGTTTGGTTCGGCGGACATTTCCAGCTTCAGGATGCCGCCGTCGCTGATATCGGAATACCGGATCCAGTTATGGTCGTACTGTTGCCCGTTGAGTGAAGCCGAACGGATGTATACATTTTTTTTACTGTTGCCGTTTGCCTCGATCACAAACTTCTTCCCGTTTTCCATTTCGATAGTGACCTTGCTGAATACGGGACTGCCAAGTACATACTCATCTGTGCCGGGTGTCACGCTGTAGATCCCCATCGCACTAAGCACATACCAGGATGACATCCCACCCTGGTCTTCATCACCGGGATAACCATTTACCCCGCTGTTGTATAATTTATCCATCACCTCGCGGATCCGTGCCTGTGTTTTCCAGGGTGCCCCGGCATAACTGTAAAGGTAAATCATGTGCTGGATCGGCTGGTTGCCATGTGCATACTGCCCGAGATTGGCATTCACCATTTCCGTCATCTCATGGATCATCTGGCCGTACGACCCTACATTCACTGTATTGGGCTGGCTGAACACCGAATCAATTTTTGTAACGAATGCTTCGTCACCACCGGTGAGGTCGATCAGTCCCTGTATATCCTGGAATACTGACCAGTTGTAATGCCAGGCATTTCCCTCTGTGTATGGACCACCCCAGGCAAAGGGATCAAACCCCGTTGTCCATTCCCCGTCAACCTGCCGGCCACGCATCAGCTTGCGGTCGCTGTCGAATACGTTCCGGTAATTATACATATGCCTTGCAAAAATCGTTTCGTAAAATGTATTCCCCGTCATTTTCGCGAGGTTGTACGCGCAGAAATCATCGTAAGCATATTCAAGTGTCTGCGCAGTGGAACCCTCCGACACTGGGTAGGGCACATAACCGAGCTGGTAGTACTCTTTCCATCCTGCACGGCCATTGGCACCACCCCATGGTCCCTTGTTGGTAGCTTCATGGTAATATGCCTTCAATGCAGAGTCGGCGCTGAAACCCCGGATACCTTTTGCCCAGGCATCGGTCAGCAGGGAAATAGCATGGTTGCCCAGCATACCACCCGTTTCGGACGGAGCCGACCAGGCCGGCAGCCAGCCACATTGTTGCTGGGCATCCAGCAGCGCCTGCATGTATCTACCCTGCATGGTGGGGTGCAGGATATTGGTCAGCGGGAACTGCGAACGGAAAGTATCCCAGAACCCGTTATCGGTAAACATATAACCCTCGTGAAGCTTTGCATCATAGGGACTGTAGTAAACCGGTTTGCCCGCGGCATCGTATTCAAAAAACTGGTGAGAAAACAGGTTGGCACGGAAGAGGCAGGAATAAAAAGTTGCGCGTTCCTCTTCGGTACCGCCTTCCACCTTTACGCGGTTGAGTAGTTTGTTCCAGGTGCTGAAACCCGCGTCCTTCGCCTGTTCCAGCCGGGTGTATTGACCGGTCTCCCTTTCCAGCGTAACCAATGCCTGTCCAGAACTGATATAAGATGACACCACCTTTGCAGTCACCACCGATCCCGGGGCAAATTCAACAAATGCGCCTATGCCCTCCCCTTCGGCTGTTAACTGGCCGGCCTGTACCGAATTCTGTTTATTTTCCCATGTACCTGCACGGCGGAATGGTTTATCAAATACTATCCGGAAATAATTCCGGAAACCTTTTGGCACAAATGCACCATTGGTCACGTAGCCTGTAATGGTACGCGTACCTTCATCGATACTGACGGCACTCAGTTTGGTATAACCATCGAGTACCACGTGCGCATTTTTCCCCTTCGGGAAACTGAACCGGAACATGGCGGCACGTTCGGTTGGCGCAATCTCCGTATTGACCCCGTTGTCAAACCTGACTTGGTAGTAGTGGGGTTTGGCCGTTTCATTTTTATGGTTGAATACAGCGGCACGTTTGTCCTGGTCCACCACGAGTTCACCGGCTACTGGCATCAGCGTAAACACCCCGTAGTCGCCCACCCAGGGACTGCACTGATGTGTCTCGCCAAAACCGCGGATTTTATTTTCTGAATATTTATACTTCCAGCCATCGCCATTTTTGCCCGTCTGCGGACTCCAGGCATTTACGTTAAACGGCATGCCGGTAGTGGGATATGTATTGCCGGCCGACAACTCATAAGATGAGTTGGTACCCTGCAGCGTATTCACGTACCTGACCAGGTCAGGCTGCTGGGCGTGGAGCGCGGAAGCATACAGCACAGATACTACCAGTAAAACATTTCGCATATTGAATCCCTTTTTGTGAAAAAAATCAGGTCATTTTGTACTGCCCCAGTCCTTGTTCGGCTGGTTGCCCATCTGCAGTTCCAGCACACCACCCCTGGCAATATCAGCATGATCGATATAACACTTGTTATAGGGTTTGCCATTCAGGCGGGCACTGCGGATGTAGATATTTCCGGGCTTATTATCCCTGGCAACGACGGTAAATGTTTTTCCTTTTGCGTATGCCGGATCAAGTTTGATAGTGATGCTGCTGAACACGGGACTGGTAATCTCATACCTCGGGTTGCCGGGAGCGACCGGGTGGATGCCCGTTGCTGCCAGTACATACCAGGCCGACATCTGGCCCACATCCTCATTCCCGACCAGGCCGTTGACACCGTCATGGTATGCATTGGCCGTGATCTTCCTGGTCCATTTCTGTGTGAGCCATGGCGCACCGATCCGGTTGAACAGGAAGGGGACATGATGCACGGGTTCATTGGCGTGATTGTAATAATCATTCCACATCATGTTATCCGGTGTTTTTTCAAACATCTCCGTGAGATCCGCGATCACCTTCTCATTACCACCCATAATCGAAACCATTCCCGGTACATCATGCGGCACAAACCATCCCTGTTGCAGCGGGTTACTCTCAATGGAGCCATACCATTGTTTCAGCCTTCCTTCGGCTGGCCAGTCTTCCCATGAACCATCCTCCTTCCGCGGGCGGAACCAGCCATGTGTGCTGTCAAAAATGTTCCGGTACGACTGACCGCGCCGGTGGTATTTTATTGCCAGTTCGTCCTTTCCCAGCCATTTTGCAAGATCACCCACACAGTTCTCCGTGAAAGCATATTCCAGTGTATGCGAGATGCCAAGACCTGTGCTGAATCCACGTTCACCATTCCCGAACTTCTCTACCGAGTTCACCGAATACTCAAATGCTTTCGGCACATTGAAACGGCGGATTCCCTTCACATAGGCATCGGCGATCACGGGGATCGCAGGATTACCGATCATACAGCCGGTGTAGGCATTCAGCAGTTCCCAGCGTTCGAGATAATGTTTCCCGCTCTGGTCGCCCATTTCCACGAGCGAATTGATAATATCATTGACCACTGACGGATTGATAATCGTCTGCAATGGCATCTGGCTGCGGAATACATCCCAGCCACTGAAAACAGTCCGCTTCGTAAAGCTGCTGCCCTTATGTATTTTCCCGTCAGCACCGATATAATTATTGTTTACATCCTGCATCGACCTTGGGTCGATCATCGTGTGGTAGAGTGCGGTGTAAAACACCTTCTTTTCTTCCTCAGTGCCGCCGGTCACACGCATCTTGCCGAGTGCCTTGTCCCAGAGTGCTGCTGCCAGGGTCCGCTGGCGATCGAAGTCCCACCCGGGAATATCCTGCTGCAGGTTCAGTTTTGCACCCTCCGCACTGGTAAATGAAATGCCCACTTTCAAAGTCACCTGTTCGCCTTCTTTCGTTTCAAATTCGCTAAAGAAGCCAAGGTGTTTCCCTTCCTTGTTTTTTATATTCCTTTCTACCGTCGCTTCGCGCACCCATGCCTGGTAATGGTCACTGAGCACATTGTCCCGGTGGCGGTTTGCCGAGTCGGGAATAGCGGCGCTCCATACACCTGTACTGGTAAATGGTTTGCTGAAAACGGCATAAAAATAAACGGTGTAGTCTGCCTTGCCGTCGCCATCACCCCAGCCACCACCTTCCGGGGTGCACTTCATAAAACCGGTGATGGTATTGTTGCCAACCTGTGATACCTGCTGCAGGACCGATGTGCCCCCCACCCTCCGGGCAAGGTCTACCTGGATCCGCGACAGCTGGCTGGCGGGAAAAGTAAACCGCATCATCCCGGCATGGGGTGCGGCGGTGAGTTCGGCTTTCACCGAATAATCTTTCAGCGTTGCCTGGTAGTAACCGGCAGTGGCCACTGATGTGGCAGGATCATAAGCAGAACGGTAACCATCGGCAGATGTACCTGATTTGCCACGGCTGGTATGCAGCGGGCCGGTGGTAGGCATGACAAGGAAATTTCCCAGGTCGCCGAACCATCCAACGCCACTCATCTGTGTCAGTGCAAATCCTTCGATACTGGTGTGTTCATAGCTGAACCCATTGCCATTGTCGCCACCCGTGATGGTATTCGGACTTACCTGCACCAGTCCGAAAGGTGTGGCGGCCCCCGGAAATGTTTTTCCAAGGCCATGGTAAACCCCGGCGTCACCTTCGCTGGTACTGGCGCCGATAAAGGGATTTACATACTTCGATAATTTCTCCTGTGCATGGCTGGCTGAAGCCAGGAGCAATAAACCCGCAGTGATTTTTTTTACAAGGGATAATCTCACGTTAGTTATTTTTTTACACCGGTAAACAGGATAGTCTCAAAGCCAAAAGCCGGCAGGCTTGTCTTCAGGGTTTTTCCGCTTTTCCCGGCACCAAATGATTTTTTTACGCGACCATCGAGTTCCACCGTTTCAATCCTGGTGGCGGTAAACGAAGGCAATAGTGTGGTCACCGCAGTTTTCCGGGAGGGGTTAAACAACCGGACAATCATATTCCCGTCCTGCATTTCAACAGCTGTGATCTCAATATCCGGATTACCTGAACGGAGCAGTTGTGTACTGCCAATACCGCCCTGATGGCTGACAGAGGTTTCCGGTGGATTATTCCATTCGGTATTTTTCCGCCATACGGATGCCTGCTCCCAGTCACCTTTGTGCGGGTACAGCGCATAACTGAATTCCGTTGGTCCGGTAATGCTGTAATTGCGACCCCATAATCCAACCCCGGAATACTGGGTGGTGAGTCCGGCCAGTCCCCCGGCATGAAGATAACTGGTTGTATGGTCACTGAACACTGCCAGGCCATACTGCTTCTTTTCATCCGTAATATCTATCCAGTTGAGCAGCACATTGTGTTTGATACTATCCCAGGTTCGGAATACCGTATTGCCGAGTGTTGATTCAGTCACGTCAAAAGGAGCATTCTTTGATAAGCGTTGTTTCTCCAGGTTCAACGGGAAAAGCGTCTGCAGTTTTTTACTGTCGTCGTAAAAGGCTTTACGGTAATCCTCGGCTTTGTAACCCCCGGCCTGTTTATAGCCATCGCCAATACCGGGATTACCCTGCCAGTCGATCCGAAGGGATACGTCCACCAGTTCTCCCGTTTTTGTAACGCTGATGCGTTGTGTATACGGATGGATCCCGATTTTCCCGTTCACCTCGATGGCTGCCGCAAGCGGGCCATCTTCGCGTACAAGGATCGTGGCATGGCTGGCAGCGGAACTCATCCGGCTGCTGTCCCTGAAAAAGTAACCTTCCATCATGTTCAGGCCTTTGCCCGCTGACCGGTCAACGAATTCCCTGTTGCCCATCTTTTTGGCAACCAGCGATACGATCGCCCCACCCGCAGCGGGGTCAATCCCTATCCGGTAGAGATCTGTTTCGAGCACCACGAGTCCGGTGGAATCATGGCTAATCATCGAACCATTGATCGGGTTCGATTTACCGGGCACCAACCGGTAAGTATTGGTTCCCATTCCGGGAACCTCTGCCCCGAAATGGATGCGGTCGTTCTGCAACTGGTAAGGCACGGATTTTCCTGAAGGGGATAACAGGTCAAAGCCGGACGCGGCAATGGACGAAGGAATAAGCATCGACACCATGCCTTTGTACATACCCGCATTCGCATTGAACAGCTGCAGGGATGTTTGCGGACCTTCGTCCGGGAATAATGCCCTGAATGAATTCGAATTGGCTGCAGCCGCTATACTGTCCGCAAAGCCTGTCCATTCCGTTACCCTGTCGATCCATGTATGATTCTTTTTGCCATTATACGGCACAATCCAGCAATCATGGTGTTGTGCCAGCATCAGTTGGCGCCAGCCTTCGTCCAATGCAGCGGAGGGAAACGGGTTGTTTTTTTCAAGCAGTGAAAGTGCAGCCAGTTTTTCCGCGCGCCCCAGGCTGTTTTCTGAAAATCGTACCTCCCGGGCGATCTGTTGCAATACCTGTGCTCCCCACACGAGGCTGACCTGTACATCTTCCTGTGAAAATTTCCAGTCGCCCAGCGGTCCTTTTGCTGCTACATTGGAGATATAGTTACGCCATGTTGTATAAATACTTTGCTGTCCGGTTTCTTTACGTAACCAGGGGCCAAACTTCCAGCCGGCGTCCTGCAGGCACATACCCACGGGATTTTTTATACCCGATGCAAATGCGGTGCGGATGTAGTCGGGAGAGTTGGTGGAAGCGGTAGTCTGCCAGGTGGATTTCGGATCCAGTGCCTCGCTGGCATAACGTGGTACGGTGGGCAGTTTGCTGCCATCCGGTCCTACCCAGTTGATCATCTCACCACCGAAGGCACGGGTATAACCTCCCCAGCAGGTATTGGGATTTTTGAGTGAAGCATTTTTAAAACCAAAGGAAAGTAACACCTGTGGAAGTGCGGAGGTAAAGCAGGGTTCTTCCGAAGAGTAAGTACTGTAGCGCAGTTCCGGGAAATGTTGTTTCATTTTCCGGATCCCGTAGGCGAATTGCCGGATGATACTCTCGCCATTGATATTGTAAAAATAAGGCTGGCCGTAGGAAGGGTTGACGTATTCAACCCTTCCACGGTCAGACTGGTCGGCCAGGTAGGTCCTGAAAGTTTCGTAGTTGCCCGGTTCGTTCCGCTGCACGCTGTCCCAGGTTTCGGGTTCAATCTCCAGCGAGATCCGCCAGTCGGGATACTTTGCGAGCATTTCATTAATGAAAGCGGTGTATTGTTTCGGGTAGTGCCCGTACACGCCTCCATGGAAACCGTCCACAAAATATACCTTCTGTCCCTTCCCTGCCAGGGCCAGCAACAAAACAACTACTGATAAACCAAAACCTTTAACCGACTCACGTATCATCATTCCGATAAATTCAATTCACAACTCTTAGAAACCAATCATCACACCGAGGTTCACCACGCGCTGGCTCAGGTAGGCATCACCTGCGCTGTTCGATTGCACCTCGGGATCCGCCTGGTATTTTTTGGTCACATTCGTCCAGGTTACCAGGTTGTAGGCACTCATGTAGGCACGTGCATTGCTGATGCCGAAAGGCAGGGCCTTTGACTGGAACTGGTAACTGACTTCAAGCGTTTTGAGGCGCACATAATGCGCATCGATCAGCCAGTAGTCTGACATATAGGACGAAGGGCTGTTGATGCTGGTTGGGTTGGAAGTCAGGCGCGGGAACTGTGCATTCGCTGCGTTATCTGCTGTCCAGCGTTTCTGGTGGATCGGTTGGAACTGGCTCTGGAAAGGCTCGATAGCAGTGCCTTTCAGCCCAAGGCTGTAACCAAATGCACCCTGGAACATGATGTTTACATCAAATCCCTTGTAACCCAGTTTCACCGGCACACCGATCGTTGTATTCGGCAGGTTCGGTCTTCCGATAGCAGTGATATCATTCTGGTCTATCACCCCGTCGGCGTTGATATCCCTGTATTTGAGATCGCCGGCATATACCACGCCGATTGGCTTGGCAACCGCCGCATCATCGATATCTTTCTGGTCATAGTAACCGATAAAATTATATCCGAAAGGCTGGTCGATCGGGTGACCGGTTTTGGCAAGCCATGGGTAACGTTGTGCTGCTTCCGCCTGGAAGAGCACCTTGTTGCGTGCCACGGAGAACACAACCCCAACACTGTACTGGACTTTACCGATCCGGTCCTGGTATGTCACCATTCCATCAAACCCGCGGTTAACAGTCACCGCCACGTTGGTTGGTGATACACCCACGCCGAGGATCAGCGGGATGTCCTGACGGGTTACCAGCTGGTCGAAGCGACGGTCGTGGAAGTAATCGATAGTGGCCGAGATCTTGTCGTTGAACAGGTTCATATCAAGACCAACGTCAAATTTCTTCGCTTTTTCCCAGCTTACATCACTGTTGCCGAGTGCCCCCTCGTAGATAGTTCCAACAGAGCCGGGGCTTACCCCGAAACTGTATCCTCCACCATTCTGGTAGATCTGGTTGTACAGGTACTGGTCGCCCGGAGCCACATCTGAGCCCACAAGACCGTAAGAGGCACGGAGTTTAAACAGGTTGAAGAAAGATATATTATCGGCGAAGAATTGTTCCTTGTTGATATTCCATCCGAGGCCTACTGCCGGGAAGAATCCATTCCGGTTTTTTGCCTGGAAGCGGTCGGACCCATTGATGGCTGCGTTGAAATCAATGAGGTAACGTTGTTTGTAATCATATCCCACTTTCAGTGAGTAGCCACGGAATTTCTGCGGCACCTGCGCCATCACCACACCGAATATACTGGCATCGTAGTCCACACGATAGCTCTGCTGGTTGTAGAGCAGCAACGAACTGAAATGGTGTGAACCGAATGTGCGGTCATAATTGAGGTAGACCTGTGCATTGATGCGCTGGTTGGCAAGGTCATTATTACCGGTTGTGCGGTATTTTGCCAGTGTAAAGCCGCCGGATCCATCACCTGTATTGAGTGAATAAGTGCCCAGTACCGGATCATAGTAATAAGAAGGCGGGTATCGTTTATCACGGAAAAGGTTGAGCGTATTCTGTTCCACGCCGGCATACGCTACGCGTCCCTGCAGGGAAAGGCCCTGTACAAAATCATCCAGCTTTTCGGTGAATCCAAACAGCACGTTGAAATCGGTACGGCGCTGCCTTGAATAACCGCTGCTCTCCAGCATGGCATTGATAGTTGGTCGCTGGCCGCGGGTATCGCGGTAGAAGGCGTAACTGCCATCAGGGTTTTTAAACGGAGCAGAGTATGGATGCACCTCGGCGAAGTTGAAAATGGTTCCGATCACATTCTGTCCGAAGGGCTGGTTGATATCACCGAAACGTGCAGTCACATCCAGACGGAGGCTCAGGTTACGGGTAGCCTGGATATCGAGGTTTGACCGGAGGTTATACCTGCGGTAAAAATAGTTGCTGTTTACCCCGTCGGAGTTGTTGGAAAAATCACGGATACCCCCTTCCTGTGTGAAGGCCCCACCGGAGATGAAATATTTCACTGCCTGTGTACCACCGGAGATATCGAGGTTGGCGTTTGCCTGCATGGATGCGGGCCGGTTGATCGCCCGGTACCAGTCCACATTCGGATGTCCGTAAGGATCCGAACCGTCTGCAAAAAGTGCCAGGTCATTGTCGGTGAAAAGCGGTTGCAGGCCATCGTTGCGGTAGGCTTCATTGACCAGCAGCGCTGTATTATAGGAGTCAAGGAAGTTGGGTTTGCGCACAGGGGACTGGAGACCGGACTCCACCCGCACGTTGAACCTCGGGGTGCCACTGCTGCCCCGGCGCGTGCTGACCACGAGTACACCGTTCGCACCACGGATACCATATATGGCAGTGGTGGACGCATCCTTAAGGATAGAAATGCTTTCGATCTCGTTCACGTTGATCTGCGATAGCTGCTCGTAAGTATATTCGATATCATCCACGATGATCAGCGGACGGTTACCTGCGGGGTTGAGTGAACTCACACCGCGGATAAAATAGTCGGAGGCATCACGGCCAGGCTGGCCGGATCGTTGCTGGGCAAAAAAACCAGGTAATTTACCCACCAATGCATTCTGCACGTTGGAAGTCGGTACATAACGGATTTCTTCGGCACGGATTGAACTGACGGCGCCCGTACTGGTTATCCGTTTTTTCTTTCCATAACCGATCACGATGACCTCATCCATACTTCCGGTGCTGGCCACCAGCGTTATTTCCACGCTGCTGCGTTCGCCAAGGGCCAGATCCTGTGCCTGGTAATTGACCATTGTTACTTCGAGTGTGTTGGAAGTACCGCGGAGCTGGAGGGTAAACCGGCCGTTGCGCGCCGACACAACCGTATTACCGCGTTGCCCTTTTTCAGAAACGCTGGCACCTTCGAGCGGACCGGTCGCATCCTTGATGATGCCGGTAACCGTCTTCCGCTGCGCCTGCACGGCAACCGGAAGGGAAAGCACAAGGATTGAAAAGAAAATGATTAGCTTATTCATAAACCTGGAGGTTTGATAGTTTGATGTATTGAGACAGCAGTTGCTTACCAGTTCGGGTTCTGGCGCATTTGCGGGTTCTTGATCACTTCGTTGTAAGGAATCGGGTACAGGTACATCTGCGGACTGCGGAATACGCCTGTGGCAACATTCACGTAATCGTAGCTGAGCACACCCTGGCTGGTGCGGGAGAGACTGACACCACCAAAGGGCTGCGTCATGACCTGTTCTGCAACCTTCCAGCGACGGATATCGAAGTATCGCTGTTCTTCAAAAGCCATTTCCACGCGACGTTCATGGTGTATCAATTCGCGGAGCTGCTCCTTTGTTGCGTCGGCTGGTATACCATAATCATTGCCGGCACCGGGTTCAATTCCTGCGCGCTGACGAAGCTGGTGGAGCATGTCAAATACATCAGCAGACGGACCGCTGAATTCATTCAGTGCCTCTGCATAATTCAGCAGTACTTCCGCATAGCGCAGGTAGATAAAATCATGGAAAGTCTGCTGGTAAGTGGCAGTGGCAGATGTTTCAAACTTGCCCATGAACTTCCGCATATAATAACCGGTTTTGGTCTGCTGTAAAGAACCGCCCGGGCGGTCAGCACCGCCATTAAACAACTGCACTTCCCGGTTGAGCCACAGCATCCCGTTCACAAATACGGTATTCATCAT
>SEAD01000189.1 GCA_004173355.1 Chitinophagaceae bacterium
CGTGCGTCTTCCGTACAAACTGGTGAACTCCGCTGCCGGTCAGGTTTTCCTTGAAATTAACGTGGACAAATATGATTTCAACATACCGGTTGATGAAAAGATTTTTGCCATGCCGGCCAGGTAAGCCGGTGCCGCCTAGCTGTTGAATGTCCAGCCCGGAAGACGCTCGAGCATCACCAGCGAACCCTCCTTTTTTTCCCATGCGTAACTGTTCGCCCCGTTCGTAATGACCATGTAAGACACAGGGATACTGATATGGTAACGGAGCAATTGGTGCAATACCTTATCCGTAAGCGGTACGGTAGAAGCCTTGCATTCCACCATCATCCATGGCTGGTGCCCGGCATCATATACCAGCAGGTCAAACCGTTTGGGCAGGTCGCCCAGCATCAGTTTTTTTTCCTGGGCAAGCATGGTGGCGGGATATTCCATCACGCGGATAAGGTAACGGATAAAGTTTTGCCGCACCCACTCCTCCGGTGTCAGCAGCAGCCATTTCCGGCGAAGCTCATCAAAAATATAACCCCGGCCATTCTCCTCACGTGTACGGAAATCCGGTTCGGGATACTGTATGGTCAGCATGCTTCAAAAGTAATTGATTAAATTCGCTTGCACGGGTAACACCGGGTCGGGCACCCGGATTTAAAGGACCGGAAAAATTCGTATGAAGACAAAAGAAGAAATAGTTACAAACTGGCTCCCGCGCTATACAGGCGAAAAACTGGAAAATTTCGGGAAGTATGTATTGCTGACCAATTTCAGCAATTACGTGCACATGTTTGCCGCGGCAAATAACGTTGCCGTCATCGGCGAAGGCCGTCCGATGCAATGCGCCACATCCGGCGATATCAGTATTATCAATTTCGGGATGGGTAGCCCTACCGCAGCCACCGTCATGGACCTGCTCAGTGCCATCGGTCCAAAGGCTGTGCTCTTCCTTGGAAAATGTGGTGGCCTGAAAAAACGGAATAAAATCGGTGACCTGATCCTCCCGATTGCAGCCATCCGTGGTGAGGGTACCTCCAATGATTACTTCCCGGCTGAAGTACCCGCCCTGCCTGCATTTGCGTTGCAGAAAGCGGTGTCCACCACTATCCGCGAACATGCAGTGGACTACTGGACCGGTACGGTCTACACCACCAACCGCCGGGTATGGGAGCATGATGAACCATTCAAGGAATACCTCCAGAAAGTACGGGCCTACGCTATTGACATGGAAACAGCCACGATTTTCACGGTTGGTTTTTTTAACAAGATCCCCACAGGTGCGTTACTGCTCGTGAGCGACCAGCCGATGATCCCCGAGGGTGTGAAGACAGAAGAAAGCGACAAGACAGTTACGGCACAGTATGTGGAACGTCACCTGCAGATCGGCATCGACTCACTGAAGCAGCTGATCAACGACGGGCTTACTGTACGGCACCTGAAGTTCTGACCCTTTTTGCAATTCTATAAAACAACTGGTATGAAACTACTCCTTCTTGCACCCGCGATGGTCCTGCTTTCGGCGGGGGGCGGCCAATGTAACAAAAAACAAAAAGCCAACGCGGGCGGGCCACTCAAGGCAAAATTTGAAGTGCAGGCAATCTGCAGCAACTATACGTTCACGGTTACGGGCGGCACGATCGACCCATCGCTGGTGGAAGCGAGCTGGACGGATGAAACCACCGGGAAATCCTACAAGCAGGCTTTCGGTATTGCCAACCCCTGCGATTTCCCGCAGGGTATCAAGGCAGGTGATGAATTTTATTTCACCATTGAAAAAGAAAAGAAAACAGACTGTGCGGTATGTATGGCCTACTACCCTACCCCGCCCAAAAAATTATACATTAAAGTGGTGCCCAATCCCTGATGCTACCACTCCTGCAGGTAACGGATCTGTCGGTAGGTTTCCGCCAGGGCGATCGTGAAACCGTTGCCCTGAAAGGGATCAGCTTCACCGTCAGCCGTGGCGAGATCGTGGCACTGGTAGGCGAATCCGGTTCGGGCAAATCCGTTACCTCGCTGTCCATCCTCCGGCTTCTCCCGGAACCATCCGCATTTTACCCGTCGGGTTCGATCCTTTTTTCCGAAGATGGGGTCAGCACCACTGATCTCCTTTCCATTCCTGCCGGCGTTATGCAGGCGCTCCGGGGCAACAGCATCTCGATGATTTTCCAGGAACCCATGACCTCGCTGAACCCGGTGTACACCTGCGGTGAACAGGTGATGGAAGCAATATTATCACATGGCAACTACAGCCGGGAAGCCGCGCGCAGGAAAACAATTGACTGGTTCCGCAGGGTCCTGCTCCCTGAACCGGACAGGATGTTTGACCGCTATCCGCACCAGCTGAGCGGAGGCCAGAAACAACGTGTGATGATTGCAATGGCGATGTGTTGCGAACCATCCCTGCTCATTTGTGATGAGCCAACTACCGCGCTGGATGTGACTGTACAGCGCAGCGTGCTGCAGCTGATCCGCTCCCTGCAGCAGGAAACAGGTATGGCTGTCATATTTATCACACATGATCTTGGGGTCGTGGGGGAAATAGCTGACCGGACAGTGGTGATGTACAAAGGCGAGGTGGTGGAACAACAGACCACCGCCCATATTTTTAACAGTCCCACCCATGATTATACCCGCGGCCTGCTTGCCTGTCGCCCGGTGCTGCACCGCAAAGGGTTCCGGTTACCAGTGGTCAGTGATTTTGTAGCAGGTAAAAATAGTTCCCCCGTGCCTTCGGTCAAAATTCCCGCCGGCATCGGGGAAGTGTTGCTGGAGGTAAGGAACCTCACGGTCAGTTATCCTGGTAAACGCAATTTTTTCGGGAAGCCCATCACTATAAACAAGGCAGTCAATGACGTCAGTTTTGATGTATACCGCAATGAAACACTCGGACTGGTTGGCGAAAGTGGTTGCGGGAAAACCACGCTGGGAAGGGCGTTGCTGCGACTGGTGGACCCCGGATCGGGTTCTGTGAGTTACCACGGGCGCGATTACTCTTCGATGTCAGGGAATGAACTTGCCGCACTTCGCCGGGAGATGCAGATCATATTCCAGGACCCCTACTCGTCCCTCAATCCGCGACTCAGCGTCGGTAATGCCATTGCCGAACCGATCCGTGTACACCGGTTATTGAAAGGCGAAGGATTGATCCGCCAGCGTGTGACTGAGTTGCTCGGAAAGGTCGGGCTCGATCCCGCAGTATACAACCGTTACCCCCATGAATTTTCCGGTGGCCAGCGCCAGCGCATCGTCATTGCCCGCGCCCTTGCCGTGAACCCGGCGTTTATTGTATGTGATGAATCGGTTTCGGCGCTGGATGTAAGTGTGCAGGCGCAGGTACTTAACCTGCTGAACGACCTGCGTGCCGAGTTTGGTTTTACAATCGTGTTTATTTCCCATGACCTCTCGGTGATCCGGTATATCAGCGACCGCATCATGGTCATGCAGCAGGGACGGATTGTGGAAAGCGGGCCTGCGGAGGAAGTATACAATCATCCGCAGACCAGCTATACCAGGCAACTCATTGCCTCCATCCCGAAAGGACTGTAAGCTTTTAGTTCTCTTCTGCAATCACGTCCACAGAATCCGCGTATTGTTCTTCGTCCCCGTCCGACCCGTAGAAGAACATCTGGCCGCTTTTATGGGTGGAGAAGAGTATCCTTTTCAGTTCCTTTTTCAGCTGCTCGTCGAGCGACAATTCCTCATTGATTTTTGTTGACCCGGGAGCACCCATCTGGTAACCCCTTCCGCCATACTCATAGTCGTAGTAGGATGATGACTGGTAACCGCCAGCCGCGGACCAGGCAGACGCAAAATCAGCGTCAGCAAATTCAAGCTTGCTGCCATCTGACGGCATCAGGCCCACATTTGCAATTTTCCAGACCACATCATCCTTTCGCATTTTGTATTTGAAAAACAGGACCACTCCTTCCTGTTTGCCCACTTTTGCGTCCATACGCGTCAGGTATACCAGCGTATCCGGTTTTGGTGAGCGTTGCAGCAACAGGCTCCTCGCAAGGCTGAGCTGTGTTTTCTGTGCAACGGGGAAAAGCGTGCTGCGATCCATTTCCTTAAGGTCCTGGTACAACCGGAACCGGTATTTATCCAATGAAGCAAAATGGTTCAGCATTGTGTCGGGGTATGGTTTGCCATGATGGATCATACGCTTGAGGATCTCGTATTTCAGCATCTCGTCGTTGCCGGCGAAAAGCTGGGCGATGAAGCTGCGGACCTGTGGCTGTTTATCATAGAAAGGCAGCAGTACCGATACATATACATCCAGGTCAGTGGAAGATGCGGAATATTCTTCACCGGTTCCGGATGCGTCATAATAATCATCCGCAGGCCGGCGATCCTTCTGCAGCTCGGCAGTGGCGATCTGTGCCTGTTTTTCACCGATCAGTTTTTTCTTCAGCTGCTGTTTGGCCTGCAGCATCATTTTATTGTACCAGGGCTCCAGCAGTTTCGGTTTGATGAGGTTGCTGTCTGCCATCATTCCCAGCAAAGTGCGGAGTCTCGGTTCGTAGTCGTCGAGGTTCATCAGCGGCAGCAGGTCCGGCAGGATTTTCAGGGTGAGCTGCAGCGAATCACGCAGGCCGTAGAGGAATGAGGTGCCGGTTGATGGCATCACTGCATCGGTGCTATACACCATGTTCTCTGTACCACTGTAATTGACATACGGGGTGCTGCCCGAGATGACCGGCGGATCAGCAACGACCAGATCGCGGAAAATGCGGAATGCGTATTCCGTTTTTTGCGAAAGCAGCCCTGACAGGCTTGCATACTGGAGTTCCAGCGTATCGGCCGTGGCGTTATAATAATATTTCAGGAGATCACTCGCTTTCGGTGATTTGAGATCCGAGAGTTTGTCGAGTAATGTTTTTTTCAGATCGATATACGATTTCTCTTTATAACTCAATGTGCTGATTGCCTTGTTGAGGTTGTCCAGGTCAGTCTCTCCAACCACCAGCTGATCGATACCGCGCACTGCTTTCTTGTGCAGGATGGTGTCGCTGCTGAAGAAGTCGCTGAAAAAGCGGGTCGTTTTCGAAGCAAACGGATCGGTGCCTTTCAGCGAATCGGCCGGCTGGAAACTGTCAAAGAAATTGTTGACAAAACTGCTGGCCTGCGTGAGTGTATCACTTTGGTTCATCAGCATGAACGCATTGCCGTTTACATAGTACAGTTTCATCCGGATCTGTCGGCTGCTGCCGCTGTCAGACAATACCACATCCGAGTATCGCACACCACCAGGCAATGTACCTGTCTGCGAAGAGCGCACTATCCTCGCCGAGTCGAGTTTCCACGAGTCCCGGTTGAATCCGAGCAGCAGGCTGCTGTCTTTTACGGTTTCATAATCGGAGATCCTGGAATAGCTGACCGAGATTACTTCGCCTGTGCTGTCGTTGGCAACCATCCGCACGCGTGACAGGCTCCCATCACCGGTGCCTGGTTCATCTTCCGTTGCCTCCCAGCTGTAACCCGACGGGATATTTATTTTCTCCTTGTCCGTACGGTCGATCCACGGGGTGCGGACCGTAAACTTCAGGGTGGTGTCTTTTTCAGGTTGTGTATTGCCGTAACGGAATGGCTGGATGCTGAATGAATTGATAAATTCCGCCTGCGCGGCAGATTCTTTGGGTGCGCGGCTGAGTATTGTGTAATAATGTGCTCCCTGTATCAGGAAACGTACCCGGTAAACGGCACCGGATTTGTCGCGGTACTTTGCATCGAGTGAAGGATAACCATTGGTGTATCCATAACCGGATGATAATTTCTTATCGATGAATTCGGATGAAGCAAAACTTTCATCCATCATGGAAAGGTCGAATGAGTCCTGGTCAGTGAACCAGAAATTATGGACGTCGTTGCGGATGACCCGGTAGTTGGTACCTGTTGAGGAATCTGTTGCATCAAAGGTCCACCGGCTGCGGTTTGCAGCAAACGGTTCATGTGGCATGCTGACTTCAAAACCCCCGTAACGCGGACTGAATTTTTTCCAGTTGCCGGCAGTGGCCGGAGGATAATTTTTCAGTCGTATGCTGGAAAAAAACCGGTCTGCTTCGGTACCGAGTGTTACATAATCACCGGTGCCACTCATCTTGAACACCAGGATTTCGTATGGGGTGATGTAAAGGTTGTATCGCTGCATGTCGCCCCTTCGTGTGCGGTTGACGATTTCGATACCCGGGTATCCATCACGTGAGATCACTGATTTTTTTACGATGCGGCCGGGGATATTTTCATAGAGCAGGCTATCGGCCACCGCACGGACACGCTGAGTGGATTGTCCCCACATCCAGCTGTTGGTTTCGATACGCATCACACGGTAGTAGCTGCCATTGGCCATATCTGCGTATTGCAGTTCATCGTGATCATCCCCTTCACCCGGATAGAATTTACCGGGAATATCTGCACGGAAAAAGCTGTCGCGGGCATACCGGGTGGTGAAGTTTACCGGCACGCGGATTTTCTCCACCTGGGTTTTGTGATCGCTGTCCCTCGCCCCCATCTTCACCGGACGGAGTTTATAACCCATCCTGCGCAGCATCTCGATCACCCCGCGGTTGCCCGGGAGATGCGCGGCGCCTACTCCTACAAAGAGTGACTGGCCTGTTTTGAGGATCGAATCGATATTGGACGACTGGATCTCATTGCGGCGGTACATGAACTTTTCATCAAAGGCTTCCGACTGGCTGTTGTATTTGTTGATGGTATCGAGCCAGTCGAGGTTGCCCGTACGGTATGCCTCCTGCAGTTTGCCTGATGAGTAGTCGTCATCACGGTCGTACCGCGGCGTCTTCCGGCCGCGGTCCTTCATCGCATCCTGATAGGCCTCCCCCATCAGTTTCATGCTTTCACCGTAGTGTTCCACCCCCGCCACTTTTTTCCCCCATTTTTTACCGCACTGGTAGATATACATGTCGAGATAGGTGTCTTCCTCAAAGTCACTTGCATCATTGCCGTAACTCCGGTACAGCAGGTTATTGATGGAAGACGGATTGCCTGACAATGCCCGTTCCAGGGATGGGATATACCTGGAGAAAAGCAGGGAACTTTTCAGGAAATAACTGTTGCTGTACCGGCTCATGCCATACGGTGAGTAACCATAGCTGTTGCCCAGGTCGTACTTGCT
>SEAD01000320.1 GCA_004173355.1 Chitinophagaceae bacterium
GGGTCAAAGGGACATCGGGTTTGGTCACCGCGCTCCATCTCCCCTCATTTCCCGCATATTGGCCGAGAATATGGCGGGTGCCGGTTTTCTCCGTGACCTCCCACTCCATCGCGCCATCCCCATTGAAGTCCACCCGCCGGACGCGCTGAAAGCCACTTTCATTCTCGCAGCGGAAGGTGCCGTCGTTGAAAGGCACCAGCTCCTCGCCTTGGAAAAGAAAGGTGTCGCTGTCGGTGTAGGATGGAAATCCTTTGTCGGTCTGACGCTTGATGGACAGGAAATCCATCGTCCATCCCACCCCCAGCCAGGAATTGCCCAAGCCGGAATTGTAGGCCAGCCGCACGGAAGGTTCCAAGCCCCCCCGTCCCGGCGGCAGGGCAATCTTCACCCCGTACGAGGAGGTGCCGGTGTTGAGCTGCGGCTCGAAAGATTCACCCAGCCCCTCAATGCTGCCGGGCCCGCTGGGCAGTGAGATTTTGTTGGGTCCGACGGAGGATTTGTCCGGGGGTGCGGCTGTCGCTGTGAATATCAGTAAAAAAGAGGCTGCCAGCAGTGAGAGAAAGTGGCTGAATCCTTGAGAACTCAGTGGAACGGACGTACGGTGAGACATGTTGCCGGCGCGGTTGGAAAAAACAGATCGTGTTCGATGAAAATGAGATTCAAGGGAAGACATGAGACCGTCTCGCCCAGCTGCTTAGCGCTCCAGAAAGCACAATAGAGGAGGACCGGAATATTCAGTATGTGATATTAACACTTGCCCAGGAACTTTGTGAACTTTTCGGCGTGATCCTTCTGCTGAACTGATCAGCATTGGCTCTGCATGATCCATGCCCTCTGGAAATGTAAAGATCAGGCCTGATAATGCCGTTCACGCAGGCGCTTTCAGAGTCAGAATCCATATTAGGTATGCGGAATGGATCAGGCCGTTACGGCAGAGATGCAGTGCTTCTTCATATGATCGTGAGGTCGGATTATGGATTGGGAATACTGTCAATACCATCCAAACACAGCGCCATAGGAACCCACCTTTGCATCCTCAGCGGCGTTGTTTCCCCGATGTTTATATTTAAACTTTTTCCCAGCATGAAACGGAACGAAAACGGTGCCGCCCACGTAATGCTCATTGTAGTTTGTAAATCCAATATTAAAATAATGAGAGAGAGTGTCGGCAAAATTACCGTCCGCATCGGTGAAAACCACGGAACCGCCAAATCCCGTGACAGTTGAATTTTTTACAATTACTTTGAGTATGGCTCCCCGGGCGTTGGATGGCACCGTATCGCTCAGATTCACTTCGCGCACGGATCCCCCGGTTTGCGAGGACCATAGACCTTTAATGGCGGCGGCTTTGAAAAAATGCGGCCCCATCGCGGCGCTGGTGGGGCTGAGTTCACGGTCTGTGAGCGTGCCGGCGTCTAAGTCCACACCGAGAACGGCTCCGTTGAATATTTTCACACTGGTCACTGCATTGTTGGCGATTTCCCCGGTTCC
>SEAD01000321.1 GCA_004173355.1 Chitinophagaceae bacterium
ATAAACCAACCGGTGTGCTGTCGCAGTCCGACCTTACCTCACCCACCGCCGTCGAAGGCCTTGTCACCGCAGCCTATGCGGGTATCGGCAACGGTGATATGATCGGACCGATCTACAGCATGTGGGCCTATGGCAGCGTGCGTTCGGATGATGCCTATAAAGGTGGTGGCGGTACCGCCGACCTGGATGAAGTGGATAAAATGGAACACTATAACCTCGTGAACGCGGCTATGAACGGGATCGGCTTCCTGCCACGTACCTGGAAAAACCTGTTCAAGTCCATCTCCCGGGCCAATGTGGCACTGCGTGCGGTGCAGACACTGAATGAAACCGACTATCCGCAGAAACAGGTCCGCCTGGGTGAACTCCGTTTCCTCCGCGCACACAGTTATTTCACCATGAAACTGCTCTACAAAAACATCCCGATTTTTGACGAGACAGCCACAGCGGAAGATATCCTTGCTGTATCCAATACGCTTCCGAATGACGAGTCATGGAACAAAATCGCGGAGGATTTCGTATTTGCAATCAGCGTACTTCCTGAATCGCAGACAGAACTTGGCAGGGCAAACAAACTGTCGGCACAGGCCTATCTCGCCAAACTGCGGTTGTACCAGGCATATGAGCAGAATGAAACCCACCAGGTGATCAACATCAACGCTACCCGGCTGCAGGAAGTGGTGACACTTACCCAGACAGTGATTGCATCTGCGAAATATTCACTTAGCCCTGATATCGGGGACAACTTCCTGCAGGAAACTGAGAATGGTCCGGAGTCAATTTTTGCTATCCAGTTTTCCATTAATGATGGTACCACCACCGGTCGGCTGAATTTCGAAGACGGCCTGACCTACCCGCATGGTGCACCACAGTATGGTTGCTGCGGTTTCCATGCGCCAAGCCAGACACTGGTCAATGCACATACCACCAGCGCTGCCGGTCTCCCGAACTTCGCGACGTACAATAACACGATCGCTGATCTCAACACTGCTACGATGGATCCGCGCCTCGATCACACGGTTGGTATCGATGGACACCCCTACAAATACGACAACAGCCGTCCGTTCAGCAACAGCTGGGTGCGTGACCCGGGTGTGTATGGCAACTTCCATGCGATGCGCAGTGAACAGCTCGCCACGAGTCCGTCGTACAGCAAACAGGGACCATTTATCGGCACCGCAAAAAATGTGGACATCCTCCGTTATGATGATGTGCTGCTGATGCAGGCCGAAGCCTATATCGAACTCGGACAACAGGATCTTGCCCGCCCACTGATCAACCAGATCCGCGAGAGGGCAGCTGCCAGTACCGCGCGGCTGAAAAAAACCGATGGCACTGACCCTTCCCATTACCTCGTCAGCACCTATCCTGCTGCGGGATGGACGCAGTCGTACGCAAGGCAGGCACTGCAGTGGGAACGCCGTCTGGAATTTGCTACCGAAGGTCCGCGTTTCTTTGACCTGGTGCGTTGGGGTATCGCCACAC
>SEAD01000322.1 GCA_004173355.1 Chitinophagaceae bacterium
TCCATATCCCCTTCTTTCCAAGGGACATCATTTTCCCGGAGAACAAAAACCTGCAAAAACCACATGGCACGATCCATGTCAGCCAGGTCGGCACCAGAAGTGGCATATTGCATTTCTCCCTGGAAAAAGACAGCCAGGGGACAGTATTCTATTACCAGAACCTGGGCTCGTTGGCCAAATATAACCAGGATACCCAGACATCAGCGGCCGAGACCGTTGGCGGGCTCTGGCCAGAGCTTGGCCTCGCACTGCCCCCTACAAAGGACTTCCCGTTAAAAAAAGGACAGCAATATATCATCAGCGATGCTATCATCGCCTTTGACGAAAAATCCCCCGAAAATGAAAAATCCCTGACCGAGCAGTACCTGGACATGCTGGCGGCGCTCTACATACAGATCCCGCCACTCCCCACAAAATATATCCACTGGCCTGATATCCTACAAAAAGGGCTGCATGATCTCACCGAGGCCCCGGGATGCTGGTGCCAGCTCGATGGTAAACATTATTTCAACGCCTATGTCTCCGACTATGATACCCCTCCGGAGATCATGGTCCAACTGGCGGTGCTGCTACCGCTGGTCGATTACTCGCTGTGGCACAGAAAAAAGATGCCCGTGATGGAAAAGATCCGCGATGGGCTAACCGAATTCTACGATGAAAAGCTGAAGACCATCGTTCGCTGGCTACCAGCCGCCCAGGATAAGTTAAAGGGCGAAGAGGAACAGAAAAAACCGAACATAATGGATAGCTGGTACCTGCACCATCCGCTACTGAACCTGTCTCGACTGGCGCTGCTTGGCGACAAAAAAGCGGAAAAGCTATTCCTTGACAGCCTCCCTTATGCACAAAAGGTCGCAAAGCACTTCAGCTACAACTGGCCGGTATTCTACAAGATGGATACCCTGGAAATCATAAAGGCAGAGACCAAAGAGGGCGAGGGCGGACAGCACGACGTGGCCGGGCTCTATGCCCACGTAATGCTCCAGGCCTATGAACTGACAAAAAACAAGAAATACCTGACCGAAGCCGAGCGCTCTGCAAGGACCTTGAAGGGAAAGGGGTTCAAGCTTTTCTACCAGGCCAACAATACCGCCTTTTCCGCAGGTGCGTTGCTCCGCCTCTACAAAATCACCGGCAAAGATATCTACCTTGAGCTTTCCAACCTTTGTCTGGCGAACATCTTCCAGAACGTGCAGCTATGGGAATGCAATTATGGCTACGGGAAGAACTATACCACTTTTTTTGCCCTCTTCCCGCTCTCCGACGCCCCATACACCGCGGTTTACGAAGAGCAGGAGGTCTTCTGCGCCCTGCACGATTACTTGGAACATGCAAAGGATGTTAGTATCCTCCCCTCGATCAAAACCCTGACCAGCGAGTATATCCGCCACCTGGTCGACCGTGCTTCCTATTATTACCCGCCCATGCTTCCTTTTGAGATGCTCTCAGAACAGGTCAAGGTCGGTGAGGTTGA
>SEAD01000323.1 GCA_004173355.1 Chitinophagaceae bacterium
ACCTACTGGAATCCATCGATAACGCCCTTTCCTTGAGCGAACAGACCGATAAAGAGACCAGTTTTGCTTTGCTGGGCGATATCCCCCAAAAGCCGTTTTCCTATAGCGCTTACCTGAACTTACCAAAGGGGACAGGATTTTACCGATACTGGTTCCAGAAACTGGAATACATCCTCTGGAAGAACTGGACGGAACGGGATAGCCCACAGTTCAAGGCATTTCGAATCACCTCGAAAAACTCCATTGAACACATCTTTCCCCAACATCCGGAGGGCCGGGACCCGATGGGCCATGATGACCTCCATAGCTTTGGCAACCTGGTCCTGTTGACCGTCAGCCAGAATTCAGAATATGGCCGCAAACAGGTCCCGGTAAAAAAAGCAGAGTTTGAAGGCAAAAACCAATATGACTCCCTTAAGTCCAAGAAAATCTTCGGTGTGATGGATCAGGGGATCGTTTGGGATGAAAGGGCCATCAAAGACCATCGGTGCGAGATGATCGGAATCATCACCGACCACTATCAAGGCCTAGGTCTAGCCCCATTGGAGAGCCAGGTACTGGAAGTCACCATTGATAATGATGAGCACAATGATGAGTGAGCCCTAAGCGATTGAAAAAGTCCTGGAGAAGCCCATCGCCAGGGCACTGCGGTGGTGGGTGGAAATTTCCAAAAACAGCAGCTCCCCAAAACGTTCCTCGCTCACTGAATCCAGTTCGTCGGTCTTCAGCAATTGGTGGTAATCTTCTAATAAGGATGCCTTGCGGCTGCGGAAATGGTTGAAGAATTGGAACTGCAGGCGCAGAAATCCATCAAGGCTACCAGCTAGGTCAGGTAGGGCATCACCTTTGCGCGAGTTGAGCTGGGGGGTCGTTGGAACGATGTTCCAGAGCTGGTCATGGACCAGGTAAGACCATGGGATGAAGTGGTCCAGGCTGATCGAGCTGCCATCGAGCAACTCACCACTATAAATGCATTCGATAGGGGCCGCCTGCAAGAATGAGGACCACAGGGTCCTGGCCTCCGAGAGTTTTCTCATCATCGGTGCAGCAAGCTTTTCACTAAGCCCGATCACATTGGGGTTGTTTCGCTGGAGAAACCGGAGCAAATGCCATTGGGTAAAACCCAGCAGGATGTAATGGTGCTGGCGAAAATAGGCCGCCCAACGATCATCGAGGACAATATGGCCCTTCTCAAAACAATAGGGGGCATGGCCAGGCTTTTCGCCGGTACTTTTTTTGATCCTCGCATTGACATGGCCATCACCAAGCCCGTTCAGCTCATTGGAAAAAAAAGGCCTGATAAAACGGTAAGGCACCCATCGCAGCAACTCCAGGAGCTGTTTGGATAGGCTTGCCTTCAGCGGCTCATTCCCAGACCTGCTGATCTGTTGGTACACGCTTGGCGCTCCCGACCGCTTGTCAAGGTCAATGCTCGCAGAAATCAGCTTGGCCATCACCACGAAACCATCCCG
>SEAD01000190.1 GCA_004173355.1 Chitinophagaceae bacterium
GACAGGTTGACCAGGAAGTTGAGCCCGTTTTCCTGCACCATGAATTCTTCTTTTACCGCATCCAGTTTCTGGTATTGCCCCAGCCTGCCGGCCTTCCGCTGGCGGAGCTTCAGGAAAATATCCCCCCGGCCCACCCCCAGGATTTCCATCATCACTTCGAGGCTTTTTTCCACCGCAATCTCGTGTTCGTCTTCGTCGAGATGATGCCGGCGTTTGTATTCGGCCACATACAGGCGGCTGCCGTAGAATTCGATGCAGAAAGGGAACTCGGGAAGGTCGTGGTCGTACACCCGGTAACAGCTGATTCCCTGTTTCCTTGCCAGTTTCCCCGTATGCCGGAAGGACTTCGCGAGGCGATTCCTGAACATCTGTAATTTTTCCTCTGTCACCTGCTTATTTTTTGCGAAATTAGCCCTCTGTATCCACACAACCATGTACGCAATTGTAGACATAGAAACAACGGGGGGATATGCCGCAGCCAACGGCATTACGGAAATCTGCATTCATGTTTTTGACGGGGAAAAAACCAGTACGGTTTTCAGTTCCCTTGTCAATCCGCACCAGGCCATCCCGAGGTATATCCAGGCAATGACCGGTATAAGCAATGAGATGGTGGCAGCTGCCCCATCGTTTGAGGACATCGCGGAACGGGTATACGAATTACTTTCCCCCAATATTTTTGTGGCACACAATGTCAATTTCGATTACTCTTTTGTGCGCGCATCCCTGGCTGCCTGCGGGTATACACTCAATGTAAAAAAGCTCTGCACGGTCCGTCTGAGCCGCAAGCTGATGCCGGGGTTCCCCTCCTACGGTCTTGGGAACCTCTGCCAGTCACTGGGCATTACGATCAGTGACCGTCACCGCGCTGGTGGTGACACCGCGGCAACCGTGGAAGTGTTCCGTCTGCTGCTGGCAAGGGATCCGGAAAATTTTATCAGTAAAAGCCTCGCCAGGAATTCAAAGGAGCAGATGCTGCCGCCAAATGTGCCAAAGGATCATTTCGACAAACTGCCCTATACCCCTGGTGTGTATTATTTCCATAATGAAAAAGGCAAGATCATTTATGTGGGTAAAGCAAAGAATATCCGCTACAGGGTCAACAGCCATTTCAGCAGTAATTCCGACAGCCGGCAGCGGCAGAATTTTCTGAAACATACCCATGCAATCAGTTTCACCAGTTGTGGCACCGAACTGATGGCACATATACTTGAGTCGACTGAAATCAAAAAATTCTGGCCGGCCTTTAATTCATCGCAGAAACGACCGGAGCAGTTGTTCGGGATCTTTGACTATGTGGACCAGAAAGGTTACCTGCGGCTGGCGATCGACAAAACCGGCAGGCAGGTACAGGCGCTGGCGAGTTATCCGAATATGACGGAGGCGCAATCAGCCCTTCGCCAACTTATCCGCGAATACAGCCTGTGTCCGCGATTCTGTTTTATACAAAAACAATCCGAGCCCTGCGGCGATTCAACGGATTATGATTGCAATGGTGCATGCGAAGGACTCGAAGAACCGCAGGAATATAATGAGCGGGTGGAAGCGGCTATCAAAGCACTTGACGGGGAGCGGAGTTCCTTTGCGATTGTGGAACGCGGGCTTGAACGCGATGACCGTTCCTGTGTGCTGGTGTGGAAAGGAAAATTTTACGGCATGGGTTACCTGCCAGGCGACATCAGTATCACGGAGCCGGAATCAATAAAGGAATATCTTACCCCCTTCCGGGAAAACATGTTTATCCGCAACCTCGTCAACCTGTATGCATCAAAATATCCCGACAGGGTCAGATGGCTGGGTTCAGTTACCGGCGGGACTGCCGCGTCGGCCTGACGGGTATGCCGCTCAATCTGTCCACGCAAAATCCGCCGACTGTGGCATCTTCGGAAAAATGTCCGTGATGGTTGACGGAGGTGCAGCCAGTTTACGTGTGTGCAGGTTCAGCCAGGCAATGTCCACGGTTATTGTGGCGCACAGTATCTCCCCGGCTTTATAGAGTTCGTGCCGGATAGTCCAACGCGAATAATCCCTTCTTGAACGGGTGAGTTCAATCCGGATTTCCAGCTGGTCTTCCATCCGGATTTCGCGGCGGAATACTGCTTCTTCCCTGAAAAGGATAGGCCCGATACCCAGTTCCTTCATCATCGCGGTACTGATCCCGTTTTGTGAGAGGAAGAGCAGCCTTGCGGAAGCAGCCCAGTCGTAGTACACCGAATGCCTCACATGCTGGTTCGGATCGAGGTCGGACCAGCGTAACTGTACGGGCTGCGCAAATTGTTCCATGGCTTAATTATTAAGGTTTAGCGAATTTAACGCCGGAAGGTTCGGAAAATCCGGGTTCACCGGCTATTTTTGCTGACTAATCATAATCCTTATGTATAAAAGTTTATCGCTGGTATTGTTCACTGCCCTTTCCGGTTCGTTAATGGCCCAGGCACCCGCCAAACCAAAAGCCCCGGCTGGCAAACCGGCCGTGAAGCCCGCTGCCAAGCCCGGTACTGCCGCAGGTCCTGTACTGAAAACGCTCAACGACTCGGCCAGTTATGCGATTGGTGTGAGTGTGGCCAGCTTTTACCAGCAGCAGGGAATCAAGTCGCTGAACACCGCACTGATCACCCGCGCCATCAATGATGTGCTGGGCAACAAAACCAAACTCATCGATGAGACTGAAGCAAACGCCGTCATGAACAAGGTGATGTCGAGAATGCAGGAAGACAAATCCAAACCCGCAATCGATTCGGGTATTGCCTTTCTCGCCCGTAATAAAAAGCGTCCGGAAGTAAAGACCACCGCAAGTGGCCTTCAGTATGAAGTGTTACGCCAGGGCGATGGTGTCCGGCCAGCCGCGGCAGATACTTTTGTGGCACATTACAGGGGTACCCTGCTTGATGGTACTGAATTTGACGCGAGTTACCCACGTGGTGAACCGTTGAAAATGCCGCTGCGCCAGGTGATCCCGGGATGGATTGAAGGCGTACAACTGATGCCGGTGGGATCAAAGTACAAGTTTTTTATCCCTTACACCCTGGCTTACGGTGCATTTGACAACGGACCAATCCCCGGCGGATCGACACTGATATTTGAGATTGAACTGCTCGATGTGAAAAAGACGGTAGCGACCGAGAGCCCGGTTCCAAAAGCAGAGTAACAAATACGGGTTTATAAAAAACAAAAGCGCCACGAGGGCGCTTTTGTTTTTTATACGGTTACCGGCTTCGTTCCTTGGCCCAATTGAGTGCTTTCTGCAGCTGCTGGTCTTCGGTCAGGTGTGTATTGTCCAGCACAATTGCGTCATCGGCTTTGCGAAGCGGACTGACTTCGCGGTGCGAATCGATGTAGTCACGCATCTCGAGGTTGTTCTTCACTTCCTCGATGGTAATGTTGGGATTCTTTTCATACAGTTCGCGGAAGCGGCGCTCCACGCGTACCGCATTATCGGCCGTCATGAATATTTTGAGTTCTGCATCGGGGAAAACAACGGTGCCGATATCACGGCCATCCATTACAATCCCTTTTTTGTTTCCCATTTTCTGCTGCTGTGCAACGGCAAATTCCCGCACTTCGCGGATAGCCGCCACATCACTCACTTTTTCGGCAATCACCAGGTCGCGGATCACATATTCCACATTCTCTTCATTGAGATAAATCTCGCTGGTGAGGGTAGTGGCATTATAGTGGAAGTCGAGATGTATTTCGGAGAGGGCTTTGACCACTTCCCCCTGGCTGGTCCAGTCCACATGGTTCCGCAGGAAATACAACGTAATGGCGCGGTACATTGCGCCGCTGTCAACATAAACCAGACCCAGTTCCCTTGCCAGCTGTTTGGCGAGTGTGCTTTTGCCACAGCTCGACCAGCCATCGATTGTTATGATTATTTTTTTCGCCATAGCCCATGGCAAAAGTAAAAAAAGGGAGTGCTTATTTAAGCACTCCCTCCGGATTTATTATCGCAACAGCCGGGCATCCCTGCGGGGCCCTGGCTGCCGGCTTTTATGCCTTTGATTCCTTCTTCGATTCAGCGGGCCTGAAGGTGAATTTCAGCAGGCCTTTCTCTTCATCGAGGTCTGCTTCCAGTACGTCCCCTGCCTTCACATTTGAGTTCAGGATCTCTTCAGCCAGCGGGTCTTCCAGGTATTTCTGGATGGCGCGGTGAAGCGGCCTTGCCCCGAACTGTGAATCATATCCCTTATCAGCGAGGAATGATTTGGCGGGTTCGGTAAGGCTCAGGCTGAATCCAAGGTTGGTCAGGCGTTTCATCACACCCTTCATCAGGATATCGATGATGTTGAAGATATTCTCCTTGCTCAGGCTGTTGAAGATGATCACATCGTCGATCCGGTTGAGGAACTCCGGTGAGAACGTTTTTTTCAGTGCCTTTTCGATCACGGCCTTGTTCGCTTCATCCTCGTGTTCCATTTTTGAATTCGTGGCGAAACCAACACCGGCACCAAAGTCTTTCAGCTGGCGTACCCCGATGTTTGAGGTCATGATGATCATCGAGTTCTTGAAGTCTACCTTGCGGCCGAGACCATCGGTGAGCTGTCCGTCATCGAGTACCTGCAGCAGGATATTGTAGATATCCGGGTGGGCCTTTTCGATTTCATCGAGCAGGATCACACTGTATGGCTTGCGGCGTACACGTTCAGTCAGTTGTCCGCCTTCTTCATATCCGACATATCCGGGAGGTGCACCGATCAGGCGGCTCACGGTAAATTTCTCCATGTATTCACTCATATCTATCCGCACGAGTGCATCTTCGGAATCAAACATATGACGGGCGAGTGAGCGGGCGAGCTCCGTTTTACCAACCCCTGTAGGTCCGAGGAAGATAAAGGTACCGATTGGTTTTTTCGGGTCTTTCAGTCCAACACGGTTCCGCTGGATGGCTTTCACCACTTTCGAGATTGCTTCATCCTGGCCGATCACCATACCTTTCATGTCTTCGGTCATCTTCCGGAGCTTGTCGGTCTCTGCCTGCACCATCCGTTTTACAGGGATGCCGGTCATCATGCTCACCACTTCAGCAATCGCCTCTTCATCGATCGGGTACCGTTTGTGTTTGCTTTCCTCTTCCCAGTCGTTCTTCGCCTTTTCAAGGTCTTCTGCCAGTTTCTTTTCGGTATCACGCAGTGAAGCTGCTTCCTCAAACTTCTGGCTTTTTACCACTTTGTTTTTTTCGTTCTTCACATCTTCGATCTTCTTTTCAAGTTCGACGATATTCTGTGGTACGTTGATATTCTTCAGGTGGACCCTTGCACCCACTTCATCCATTACGTCAATGGCTTTGTCGGGGAGCAGGCGGTCGGTTACATAACGGTCGCTGAGTTTGACACAGGCTTCGATTGCCTCGTCGTTGTATGCCACATTATGGTAATCCTCGTATTTGGATTTGATATTGTTGAGGATCTGGATGGTTTCATCCACGCTTGGCGGGTCAACCATCACTTTCTGGAAACGGCGGTCAAGCGCACCATCCTTCTCGATGTACATACGGTACTCATCGAGGGTGGATGCACCGATGCACTGGAGTTCACCCCTTGCAAGGGCCGGTTTGAATATGTTGCTGGCATCCAGTGATCCGCTGGCACCACCGGCACCCACGATCGTGTGAAGCTCATCGATAAACAGGATCACGTCGCGGTTTTTCTCCAGTTCGTTCATGATCGCTTTCATCCTTTCCTCAAACTGGCCACGGTACTTGGTACCGGCCACGAGGGCAGCAAGGTCAAGCGATACCACGCGTTTGTCAAACAGCACGCGCGATACCTTGCGCTGCACGATACGCAGTGCGAGACCTTCCACGATAGCTGTTTTACCCACACCCGGCTCACCGATCAGGATCGGGTTGTTTTTCTTCCGGCGCGAAAGGATCTGCGATACGCGTTCGATCTCGGCTTCACGGCCAACGATCGGGTCAAGCGTACCCATCTCTGCCAGTTTTGTTATATCCCTGCCGAAGTTATCCAGCACCGGGGTTTTGCTTTTGGCAGCACCCGCCTGTTTGGATCCTTTTGACTGGGAATATTTTTTTTCATCTTCAAAATCATCATCGTTCTCATCGGTGTATTCTGCCCTTGGATCATTTGATTTAACGATGCCAAGTTCCTGGCGAAAGAGGTCGTAGTCCACGTCAAACTGATTTAGGATTTGTGTAGCGATGTTTTCTTTGTTCTTGAGGATCGACAGCATGAGGTGTTCCGTTTCAACAGTGGTGCTTTTGAGCGCTTTCGCTTCAAGCACGGTTACACGGATCACTTTTTCCGCCTGTTTGGTCAGCGGAAGGCTGTTGATGTTTGCGATATTCTTACCCGTCTTGTCTTTTACAGCGAGTTCAATTTCCTTCCTCAGTTCATAAAGGTCAACATTGAAGCTTTTCAAGATACGGACGGCGGTATTATCCCCTTCCCGGATCAGACCGAGCAGGAGATGTTCAGTACCGATGAAATCATTACCCAACCGGAGAGCTTCCTCCCGGCTGAATGAAATGATCTCCTTTACCTGGGCTGAAAAATTATTATCCATACTTAGATAATTGGTTGTAATACAATATTAACAAATATATTTGGTTCCTGTTCTCCCGTAGTAATAAACGGAATGTTGAATATTTAAGTTGTGGGAGTGATACATTTTTTGCCCTACGGCGGCTCTTCCAACCTAAAACCCGTGTTATGCAGTTCAAAACAGATACCAAAGAGAAATTTCATGCCATCACACTGTCAGGGCCATCGCTTTCTGCTGATATGACAGGAGAACTGGAGCAGCTGGTGCTCCCTTACCTGCAAAATGACGGGACCGGGCCCCGGAATGTGGTGCTGGTGATGAAAGACATTACGATCCTTGATAATGCTGCGGCGGAGAAACTGGTTTCACTGCAGCAGAAATTTTACGAAAACAGCAGTTCATTTGTGATATGCGAGCTCAGCAGCGAGGTGGAAGCTTTTCTCGACCAGCTCGAACTATTGGAGCTTATGAATGTTACGCCAACTGAAAC
>SEAD01000324.1 GCA_004173355.1 Chitinophagaceae bacterium
ACCAAACTAGTAAATCCTAACTTCCAGCAATCGCCATTATCCTTGTATAACTCCACGGCTGATAGCCTGCCTGCGCTTGCCGGATGGATGCCCGCAGCGGGTAATCACACTGAATATTTTACTTTTCTCAAACAAGATAGTCTGCCAGATTTGATTTATTCATCGCTGCCCGGGGTCTTTGAAGCAGCGGAAACTGCGAGGAAAAAACTGGCAGACCGGATCAGGGTGAATACGCCGGATCCTTATATCAACACGCTTGGCGGGGCCTTAAGTATGGCCGCGGATGCTATTTGGGAATCGCCATCTTTTATGCATGGTGCTATTGGCTGGCGGATGCGGCTCAATGGTTGGCGGGGTGCTTATACTGCAGATGTACTTGGCTGGCATGACAGGGCCCGTGCGCATTTCAGGGCTTATGCCTTATCGCAGGTGGATTCGCCGGCTACCGGTAAAGTTGTGGCAGATACCTTACTTAACCTGGCGCGGCAACAGGAACAAATGGGCACTGCAGTTTTTAGCAGTGGATACATCAGTCGCAATCCCGGCGGTGATAAACGTCCGCATCATTATGATATGAACCTGGTTTTTATCGACCAGTTATTGTGGCATTTTAACTGGACTGGCGACACGGCATTCGTTCGTGAAATGTGGCCTTTGCTGAAACGTCATCTTGCCTGGGAGAAAAGAAATTTCGATCCGGATGATGATGGCTTGTATGATGCTTATGCAGCCATCTGGGCGAGTGATGCCCTGCAGTACAGTGGCGGCGCAGTGACACATTCTTCTGCTTATAATTACCGGGCAAATAAAATGGCAGCAATGTTGGCGGACATGCTGCAGGAAGATCCGGCTGCATACAGGACAGAAGCATCGAAAATTATTAAAGCCATCAACAGTGTTTTGTGGATGAAAGATAAAGGCTGGTATTCAGAATATAAGGATGCAATTGGCCGCCAGCAATTGCACGCTGCACCTGCAGTGTGGACGATCTATCATGGGCTCGACAGCGATATTGCAGATCCGTTCCAGGCATACCAGGGTTTACAATATATCGATCATCATATCCCGCATATCCCGGTGCGGGCAAAAGGATTGGATAAAGATTACGTCACCATCAGCACCAGCAACTGGATGCCTTATACCTGGAGCCTGAACAATGTGGCACTCGCAGAACTTATGCATACGAGTCTTGCCTACTGGCAGGGTAGCCGCAATGAAACAGCTTTCCAACTTTGGAAAAGTGCTTTGCTAGAAAGCATGTACCTTGGTGGCAGCCCCGGTAATTTTCAACAGATCTCCACCTATGATGCCGCGCGCGGAGAAGCTTACCGCGATTTTGCTGATCCTGTGGGAATGACCGCCAGGAGCCTTGTCCAGGGCTTGTTTGGAATACTGCCAGATGCATTGAACCAGAGGATGATCATTAAGCC
>SEAD01000060.1 GCA_004173355.1 Chitinophagaceae bacterium
TTCGTTATCCGCCTTGCCTGTTCAGCCTTACCATCTGTCTGTTCAGGCACAATGGAATTCAGTTCCCGGAGTGCGCCTGCGTAATCGCCTTTATCACGCAGGGCTACAGCGATATTGTTGCGAAGCAGGTTTTTGTACCCTTCATACGGCTGGAGCTTCAAAGCCTGCCTGAAGTAGTCGGCCGCATTATCATAATCCCTGAGCCCGAGGTTACTTCTTCCCAATACATTGTAGAGGGACGCCAGGCAGTAAAGGTGCTCCGGGTTTGATTCGACAAGCAGGTTGATCCCGGCGAGTGCGGTTTCCTGCGCACCGAAAAAATCGCCCGCATCACTCTGTATAGTCGCCATATAAGCGTAGGCCATGCCTGCAAGCAGGCTGTCGCCGGAGGTCTCAGTGACGTTGTTGAAGTAGAAGAATGCGGAGTCTTTGTGTGAGGTTGAGTCGTTGAAATATTCTCCCTTCCGGAAATCCCCGGATGTAGGTAGCTGACTGGCTGGTGTTGTTTGTTTTGTTTTTTCAGTGCATGCCAGTGCCATCAGGGAGATCAGTAATAGCGAATGGATTTTCAATGGTTTAGCGTTCATCTCGCCGAAAATCCATCTTTTTTCTGACTTTGGTAAAAGAAAAGTGAGGCAGGTCCCGCTGCCCCACTTTCTGTATTAATTACCGGTTGGTGGCGGTGGAGGTGGCGGTGTTGGCGGCTTGGGAGGGATGCTGCCTGTATCACCAGGTCCGCTTTGGGTTGTGGTTGTGATATGAGTCAGTGGGCAGTTGGTGTGGCCCGGGATATGAGTCGGGTTATGGCATATCAATGCCCAAACCAGAACGATGATTCCAGTCATTGTTTAAATTTTTGAGTTGATTAAATCGGTGGTCGGCAACAGCGATGCTGCCTGCACCGGAAGTGAAGGAGCGTCAGCTCCAGCGGGGAAGTGGGAGGTAGGGTGCAATCTGGTTTGTCGCTTCCCTGGCCGGTTAGCCAGAAAGCACCCACGACTCCGTGATGAATGACCGTGCCGCAGCTACTGGTACGGGTCACTCACAACTCAAAAATATGGGGAGGTAAAAGATTGATTGATAGGGGATTCCGATAATTCCGGTTATTCTGTTTATTCCTTTATGGCAGGAAACGGATTCGATTTTGGAAAGCAACGAAAGTTATATGAGCAACAATGAATTGGGACCCAAGTCCCGAGTCTGTTGTATATTTTATAAGATTTTGAACGAACCACCACTATTACGAAAATTCCGGTCATGTACAAGGACTATCTTGATTCAATTGTGAGTTTTTATCACAAGCAGAAAGACAAAGCTGGTTTTCCGCAAGCGTTACAAAATCCAACCCGAGCCAGACTCAGGAAGTCGTGTCTGGATGTAATTGACGAAAGATTTGAGAAGTTTGATATTCCCGTCCTTAAAGATTTTTTTGGGAAGAGTAACAAAGAGGAAATCAGGAAGGCAATAGTGGACATTGATCTTGATAGGTTTCGGCCTCTCGAAACATTCCTTTCCGACGGACAAAGTAAGCCACGGGATCCTAACATCGAACTGCTTGGATGGTTGATTGATTTTCCTGACCGGCCGCATGACAGGTTCGCGCAGAAATGGCGAACGTCCGGAGAGCCGAGTGAGCTTGAAAATTCGAAAGTGCCGGAGCCAACGAAGGCGCGGGTAACTGAGGAAGTTTCGCAAAAAAAGCCAACTGGAGAGACGCCACAGGGCGCTAAAAAAGCCGATAAAGATCGTGTTCCGAAAAGAAGGCGTTTGCTGTTGTGGGGATTGCTGCTATTCTTTGGTCTCGTCGGTGCAGCTTACTGGTTTGGATCAAGAGACAGTAAGTCAGAAAGATGTATGGTCTGGAAACATGATCATTTCGAGTCGATTAGTTGTGACTCATCCCTGAGTCCGGCACAGGGAATAATGTCCGCCTCATCCAAACCATCCCAATCGAACCCTGGAAAAATCAAAGCAGTAAAGACTGAATACAAGGCATATCGCATCAGATGCCAGGGAACAACAAAAAAAGGAGCACAATGTATGCGATCGGCGGCCGAGGGGTCCCAATTTTGCTGGCAGCATTAAATAGTCATTCCTATATCAATACCCTTGATTTTCCGGTACAGGTCGGTGGCATAGTTGTCCGTCATTCCCGAAACAAAATCCAGCACACCCATTACCTTCTGGTACCCGGTGCCCTCTTCGTAACGGAATTGTTCGGGCACCAGCTTAAACGCTTTATCCTGGGCTTTTGTCCTGGCACTTCCGGAAGCGAGTACGGGAGGGATCATCGTGGAAAGTAATTCCGACATTACATTGTAGCCGGCATTTTCTATTTCCACCACCGATTTATGGTTGTAGATATATTTAACGGAGATCTCATTGATCCTCGCTAACGCGGGACATTCCTTTGTAATAGTTTCAAACAGCGGTGCCTGGTAATGACCGGTCAGGATCTGCTCAAAATCGCGGGTATAAATTCCAACCGAGGCCTTTATCAACCCGGAAATTGCCTTTGCCCGCAACAGGCTGACCTGTTCGTTTCGGTTATCAATGCCGGCGAGTCGTCCGCGGAGTTTGGGCAAGTCTTTCTCCCCCAATTGACCGATCAGCGAAACCAGCAGGTCCACACATAACTCATGCTCCACGATAAACAACCGGTGTGCATCTTCGAGGTCGATAATGGAATAACAGATATCATCGGCGGCTTCAACCAGCCAGACAAATGGATGACGCTTAAAGATCAATGGCGATTCGTTTTCCCGGATCATCGATGTCTTCGCTGCAATCTGCCGGAAATTGTCCGCCTCCCCCTGGAAGAAACCGAATTTTTTCCGATGGATAAATCCCTTTGCTTTTGCCAAAGACTCGCAGGGGTATTTCGCGATAGCGGAAAGGGTGGACAGGGTGAGGTCGAAACCTGAACTGGTCTTTCCATTCTGCTGGTGTGTCAGCACACGGATGGCATTTGCATTTCCTTCGAAATTGATAAAGTCACTCCACTCGGCATCGCTGAACTGCGGCTTCAGCTGGGTTTCATGCGCCACAAAATAACTTGCAATGGCATCTTCGCCCGAATGTCCAAACGCCGGGTTACCGATGTCATGGCAGAGTGCCGAAGATGCGATCACACTGGAGAGACTGTATTTGTAAAATTCGATGCTCTCAGGTGATAGATCTGCCAGGTATTTGCCAGCAAGTTTGCCTCCGATTTCAGATCCAAGGGAACGCCCTACAGAAGCCACTTCCAGCGAATGGGTGAGCCGGTTATGGACAAAAACACTGCCCGGCAGCGGAAAAACCTGCGTTTTGTTCTGCAACCTCCGGAACGGGGAGGAGAAAATGATCCGGTCGAAATCACGCTGGAACACGGTCCGGGTGTCGATATGTGCAGGGTTGTAAGCGAGCCGCTCGGCGGAATATAATGAGTTGAGGTCCATTTGTAAGTTGTGATCGCAAATTTAAGATTTTGGAAAGACTTGATTCTTTACTCCGTTATTTTTGCGATATGCCTGTCATTTCGATGTTTTACGCTTTGATAATGGCAATGTATTATCTTGATAACCGGCAAGATTGTATCCCGAAAGCAAACCCGTAGCCAGTGCCTGACCTTAGCTGAATTGAAACATATGCTGACCATCCTCCCATACCACGCAACCGCCACCAGGTATTTCCAGGCCCAGCCGGGCGTATGGGAATTTTTCCGCAATCACCAGCACAAGGAGGAACAGCTTTCAGTTTTCAAAACTGACCTGCTGAAGAACACCTACAAGTTTGACCCGGCCACTGATACAAAAGTGTATGATAAAGTGAACCTGTCGAAGGAAAAACTGGGGATGGATTGCCCGGTGACCGTTTACCAGGCGGAGCACACCGATGATATCAATGCTTCGATCGTCTTTATCGACAATGAAGCCCATATAGTATTCAGCGGAAAATTGTTGCAACTGCTGACAGACGACGAGCTGCTGGCCGTGATCGCGCATGAGCTTTCACATGTCCAGCTGTACAAGCAACTCAACGGCGATGTGGAAGTGACCAACCGGATCATCATGGCCATCGGCAATCATGACCAGAGCACGGCTGCGCACTACGAAACAGCCCGTTTATTCCAGCTTTACACTGAAATCTTCTGTGATCGCGGCGCGGCAATCGTCACAGGCCACTTCGCGCCGATTGTATCATCGCTTGTGAAAGTCGCTACCGGCCTGCAGACAGTCAATGCCGACAGTTACGTAAAACAGGCAGAAGAGATCTTTGCTGCCGATGCAGGCACCCGTGCAAATGGTATATCCCATCCGAAGAATTTTATCCGGGCCAGGGCAATTGCACTCTGGCAGGAAAAAGGAACCGAAGCGGAAGGGGAAATCTGTAAAATGATTGAAGGCAATACCGGTCTCGACGAACTGGACCTGTTCCGCCAGAAAAATATCAGCGACCTGTCGAGAAAACTGGTCGAACTGCTGGTCAATCCATCATGGATGCAAACTTCGCTGAACCTCGCACTGGCCAAACAATATTTCAGTGATATCAAAACTACAACCCGACCTGAAACGGAATCCATCGCTACACAGGTTGAAGGATTACACCCCAGCCTGCAGGAATACCTTTCATATATTATATATGATTTCACCACCTCGGACAAATCACTGGAGGATGTTCCCACCGGCCTGGCCTTCTCCCTGGCAGATGAAATCAGGATCACTAAGGCTTTCAGCCAGGTAGTAAAAAAGGAAAAAAAACTGACTGATAAAAAAGTCGCTTCACTCAAAAAATCCTCACTCGCCGAACTGGCAAAACAACCTAAGGGTTAACCAGTATTAAGCGTTAAAACCTTATCGTATAAACCCTTACGGGTCGCGCAAAACTGCCTAATATTGAACTAGCTCCGGGTTAATAAAAGTTGGAACATTATCTTTAGTTTGTTATCATTTTTCACCCATCCAACTTCCAATGAACCCAACTTTACGAACCGGCTTTTACAGCCTTGTCTTCAGCATCCTGTTTATTGCCCCAATGCGTTCTTCCGGCCAGGTAAATGCCGCATTTGACATCGAGTCAAGCAGCGATTATGCCTACATGACAAAGATGTTTTCGCTCTCGGGCAACCGGGTCGGGGTGTTGTTATTTGATAACAATGCAATCAATCTCTACCTCAAAATCTATAATGCTTCCGGTCAGCTGATTACACACGTAAACCTGACATCGCAGATTGCCTGGAACCATAATACGCATGGCGCAGTTACCTTTAATGCCATCCAGCTGAATAACGGTAACATATTTGTTACCCATGTCATCAACTCCAACTCATCCGGGATGCAGACCTACAATGCCCGTTACACTATTTTCACGGAAGCAGGTGTGAAGCAGTCAGAAGGCCAGCTCAACTCCATTGCCGCGGGTAGCAGTTATATTTTCAACGTACTTCTCGAAAAATTATCCGATGGTAAAATCGTGGCTGTCTGGAGAAAAACAACCGGCGATAATCTCACCTTCCGCCTGATCAATACCAATGGGACATTCTATAATACTGATGTGGCATTCACCGGTACCGGCACTACCAATACTTTCGCCAGTACCTATGAATTCCGGCTTGCTGCGGGCACACAGGGAAATTTTATTGTATCGGCTTATTTCTGGAACGGTGCAATCCGCGGTTTTGCCTTTACCAACAATGGCGTGAATGCAGTGACAGGCGGCGCAACACATTTTTTTGTGGATGCCACCAACGTCAACGACTATGGTAATACCGGCCTGGTAGCGCTGCCAAACGGCAACTTTGCGGCAGTATGGTGGTTGCAATACAATAGTTATGTAAAAACATTTACACCAAACGGCACCACGGTTGTTGCCAAAACCATGTTGCCGGCCGGCTCCTATACACAAATGATTCCTTCCAATGGCACGGGCACGGAAGGATTTGTGCTCGCTGAAACCAAACAACAGGAAGAATACAGCATGACCAACCCGCATTCAGGCCTGTTTATCCATCGGTACAACCAGTCAGCAACGCTGCAGACATCCAGCCAGTCGGCAGACGGATGGATGATCCAGCCAACATTCAACCTGATCCCGGGTGTATCTGGCGGTTTCGTATCGGCGGCAACCTATTATAAAAGTTACACGGTTGATGAAATGTTTCCCGGTGAAGGGATGGCCATGGCTGAAGGCGATAATGATATCAGTGCGCGGATGGTCAATTTTTCCATGGCACCACTGCCAGTCAACCTCCTGAGTTATGACCTCATCATGGCAGGAACCAATAAAGTCCTGCTCACCTGGGAAACATCTTCCGAAGATAACAACAGCCATTTCGAAGTAGAACGCAGTACCGACGGGCGCAATTACCAGTCTGTTGGCAGGGTTGAAGGGAAAGGCAGCCGGGATCTGGGGGCGAATTACAGTTTCACCGACCAGTTACCCGGATCCGAAATCACGTATTACCGTCTGAAACAATTTGACCTCGATGGCCGGTTCAAGGAACTGGGTGTAAAATCGGTAAAAGCCCAGGGCAGTTCCACCGCTCCTTCCGTATATCCAAACCCGGTGCAGGGTTCAACGCTTACACTGCTGGCCGGAAACGCAGCACTGCCGGCACCTTACAGCATCACTGACCTGCAGGGCAGGGTGATCCGGACCGGTCTGGTACAGCAGTCCCGGCAGGAACTCAATGTGGAAAGCCTCGGAAGGGGAACCTACCTGATCCGGCTCGGCACCGAGGTGATCAAAGTACAGAAGAAATAGTCTTTCAAAGTTTAGTTATAGACAGCCTTCTTTTTTTAAAGAGGGCTTTTTTTGCTCCCGTTCCCCGACTTCCAGGACCTGTTTCAGATGGGAAAATATATTCTGTGTTACCAGTAATTTTCAGGTATTTTATAGCCATAATTCCTCCCAATTAACCCAGCCCTGAATGTCATCGCAAACCAGCTTCCAGCAATATCTCCAATCCGCATTTACATCCGGCCCATGGTCTACTGACGAAGTCATTGAATTTGTGTTACCGCTTTTTGAGGAAGTGCTGGATTTCCATGAAAATAACCAGGTCGGTTCTTTTGAGCGGACGGATTCCATCATCGTCAGCAATGGCAGGCTGGATATTGATGAACTGCATACCCACGATGCCATCCACAACCTGAAAGCGCTCCGGCCAATCCTCGAATACCAGGTCATCGGCGGCTACCAGGTGACCGACCGGCTCATCGTCGATGAGGACCTGACCAGCTCCACGCGCGAAATACTCAGCCAGCAGGTACAGGCTGACCGCACCGCAGCACTGACCCAACCGGTATTCCTTCCGGGATATCAATGCTGGGAGATGTTGTGTGGTCACCATGATGCACAGACAGATATTTTTAATCTCGGGCTCATTCTCGGATCGGTAGTGATGGGACTGGATCTTTATGATCTTGCAGACCTGCAGGAGTTTGCGGCCTACCGCGAACAACCTGCGGGTGTCAACAGCCGCGTACACCCTACGGTATCGGCACTGGTCACCGAGATGACTGAGCTCGACAGGGCGAAGCGAAGTCCCGACCTGCACGAGATCATCCAGCGGCTGAAACATTACCGCGACTACGATCCACAGAAACAGATCGACCTCGCCAGGCTCGCTGCATTTGAAATCAAAAAGCCCTCCGATCGCCGGGGCTTTATTTTATCCAAACTCCGCAACCGCCTTTTTGATACCAGTCGACGCAACCGCCTGCTCTACTACAAACCCAACGCCCGCTTTGTCAACCTCACCGTCAGCAGCGTGCCCATGGTGCTGCATTTCCAGAGTATCAATCCCGCTTTACTCTTTACCTGGAACAGTGAGATCTCGGGAATGGTGACCCGGCAAAATGATATTCCGTTAAATAAATACCTGCGGTTCGAGGATCATCCCTACCTGAATTCACAATTGAATGGCATTCGCCAGGCATCGGAGAATGATAAAAAAGAATATGGTTTCAGCCAGCTGAAGCTGGTAGTGGCATTCCTGCACTGGCACAACCTCAAGGAATCCGTCGACGAACGGATCCAGAGTCCGCTGTTGTTGCTGCCGGTGGAACTGGAGCGAAAAAAATCGTTGAAGGAAGAGAAATTCACGGTAAAACTGATCGACAATGCCGCCCTGGTCAACCCGATCCTTGCCAATCACCTGAAAGACCTGTACGGTATTGAACTTCCGGAGAGCATCGACTTCGATGATCACAGCATGGAAGATTTTTTCCAGATGCTCCGGTCAAAAATCAATGATGCCAGGCAGGGTGTCAAACTCAACTATATTGATAAGCCACGGATCAGGATCATCCATAATATCGCGCGGCAGACCATCAATAATTACCGTAAAAAATTAAAACTGAAAGGCCAGCCCTCCTTCCACCAGGTGGATTACAGCTATGGGGAGGATGATTATAAACCGCTTGGGCTTGAACTTTTCCGCCAGAAGGTAGAACCGAAGCAAAGCCATCTTGAATTCCTGATCCGCGATCAGAAACCTGCCGGTCCTTCGGTGGGTAATTTCTCCGACGCCGCTGCACCCGTAACCAGGACGACGTACGAAATGGCGGAAGGACAGAGGAATGCCTACAGCTGGGATTTTGATGTGTGTAATATCGTGCTCGGGAATTTCAACTACAAAAAAATGAGTCTCGTCAGCGACTACAACAAAGTAGCCGACGGGCATATCGAACATCCGGTATTCGACGAGCTGTTTAGCAACGCTCCACGCAAAGCGCCGGAATCCATACCAGGCAATGATCCCGGGGAATGGTACCATGTGATCACCGCTGACCCGACGCAGTCCAGATCGATACTGTATAGCCGCAAAGGCGAAAGTTATATTATCCAGGGTCCGCCGGGAACGGGCAAGAGCCAGACGATCACCAACCTGATAGCAGACTTCCTCGCGCGGGGGAAAACAGTTTTGTTTGTCTGTGAAAAACGCGCGGCACTGGATGTGGTGTACCATCGCCTCCAGCAAAACCAGCTATCTGAACTCTGTTGTTATATCCACGACAGCCAGGGCGACAAAAAAGAATTTTTCCGCGACCTGCGGCTGATATATGATGATTTCCTGAAAAATAAAATGGACATCGGTACCATTTCCCTCCAACGGAAAAACCTGCTGTCCCGCCTGCTTGAACATATTGACATACTAAGCCAGTACCATCGCCAGCAAAGGCTCGTAACAGACGAAGCGGGTATCAGTACACGAAAACTGATGGAGACACTGGTAGAGCTGAAAGGTTTTGTGCCGAAACTGGACGTTGCGCAGGGAGAGACAGTTCCCGTATACAGTGAGTGGCTGCGGTTCGGACAGGTCATCCGGCAGTTGTCAAAAGCACTGGAAAATACCGGGGCCGAACCAAAACTCGCCGCACATCCGTTCAGCAATCTCGGCCTGGCACTGATCCGGTCAGATAATCCTTTTAACCTGTTGCAGTCGCTTACCGGCCCCGCGTTGAAAGCACTTAACCAGTTGGGCGAACTGCTCAGGAACTGGGAAATCCCGCCGCAGCATTCCGGTACATTCGGGAACATAAAAAACCTGGTACAGGATTCGGTGCTGATGGAATCGCTGGCTGCCACTGGCAACCTGGCGCTTGTCAGGCAAAGCAGTAAGGAAGCATCGGCGTTTGAGCGTGCTTATGGCAGATACAAAAAGGCAAAACAGGTACACCTTGAAGCCTCAGCCGTCAATTCACCCTGGAAACGGAAGTTTACCCGGCCCGAACTGCAGGTAGCTATGGAGATAGCAGCGAAACAGGAGACTTCATTTTTCAAATTCCTGAGCGGTAGCTGGAAGCGGCTTAAAAAAGATATGGCCGATGCATTTGATATCAATGCATCCAAGACAGGTCAGTCGGTCAGTATCATACTGAAGTTCCTCCAGGATGAGTATACTGCCGAAGAACAGGTCAGGGCACTTGCCGATGAGCTGCAGGACAAATACCAGCTGGACAATATCGAGACCGTGGTTGTCGGGATCGATGTACTTCGCCGCAAGGAAGGGGATGAGGAAATTGACTTCCTGCTTGCACATCCCAGGCCGAATCAACTGGTACTTGATCTCGCCCGCTCCAACTATACACTCCAGCAGCTCGAATCGCAACTGGGCCAGTTGCTTTTCAGTTATGATAAAAAATCACTTTCGGTAATACGCGATGAAATCGCCACCATCAGTGGCAATTCTGAAGTACTCAGGGACTTGCTCCCTGGTTTGCGGAAATTCGCAGAGATTCCTTCCGGTACCCAGTCGTTTGTACGGACACTTCCCCTGACGCCACTGGAAGCCGAGGCAGCAATGGCTTCAAAAACACTGGATAATTACCTGCGGGGTAACCAGGTATTCTCCGGAACCACGCAACAGATCCTGCAGGACGCGGTATCGGGTATTGAAGGTTTATACAAGGACCTGTTGAAAGTAAACAGTGATTATATCCGCGCCGTGCGGCGGCAGAATTTCCTGCAGCACTATGAAATTACCCAGACGGCAGCGGCACAGTTGACACCCGAGCAGAAATTGTTCAAGCCACTATACCAGAAGGGCAGGCAGATACTCGAACATGAAATGGGTAAGACGATGCGGTATAAAAGTATCCGCGAAATGGCCTCCAATGAAAGTGGTCGCGTGCTGAAGGATCTCAAGCCGGTATGGCTGATGAGCCCGCTGAGCGTGAGTGACAGCCTGCCGCTGGATGTCGGGTTTTTCGATGTAGTGATTTTTGACGAAGCCAGCCAGATTACGCTGGAAGAAGGAATTCCCGCATTGTTCCGGGGGCCGCAGGCCATTATTGTAGGGGATGACAAACAGATGCCGCCAAGTAATTTCTTTAATGCAAAGGCCGAAGACCCGGAGGATCTGGAAATGATCGAAGGTGAAACCGAAGATGAAATACTGAGTGCAGATGCAGACAGCCTGCTGGTGCAGGGTTCCCGCAAACTCAACAGCACCATGCTGAGCTGGCATTATCGCAGCCGGTACGAGACGCTGATCAGTTACTCCAACCACGCATTCTATGAAGCCGGGCTGCTGACTATACCCGACAGGACAACCTTTCACCAGGAGCGTCCATTGTTGCAGGTCGGCAGCCCTGAAGAGGGTGCCCGCAACACGGATCTACTGCTGCAGGAGAGTATGAGTTACCACTATATGCCGGGTAATGTATACCAGGCACGGGGTAATATGGGTGAGGCAAAGTATATCGCCGTTATGGTCCGCGAATTATTGCTGCGGGATGCAAAGGAGACCATCGGCATTGTGGCATTCAGCCAGGAACAGCAGGGTGTGATCGAAGAAGCGATTGATTCGCTTGCCGCGAACGACAAGCTGTTTGATGAAGCCCTGGAAAAGGCCTACAGCCGCAAGGATGAAGGCCAGTTTACCGGGTTGTTTATAAAAAACCTGGAGAATGTACAGGGGGATGAACGGGATATCATTATCATGAGTGTCTGTTACGGCTATGATGCCAATAAAAAGATGCTGATGAATTTCGGTCCGATTAACCGGAAAGGAGGCGAGAAGCGGTTGAATGTTATTTTCAGCCGGGCTAAAAAGCACATGGCGGTGGTGAGTAGTATCCGGCACAATGATATTACCAATGATCACAATGAAGGGGCGAATTATTTCAAACGATTCCTGCATTATTCGGAAATGATTGCGACCGGTAATTATTCAACCGCACGAACCATTCTCGATGGACTGGTCCGGACCGATCAACAGAAAAAGGAACAGGAGGATGAGCTCGCGGTCACCACGACCTCAATCAGGAAGGCACTTGAAGCGAAAGGATATGTGGTGGACGAACGGGTAGGGCAGAGTAATTTCAAATGTTCGCTTGCGGTAAAACGGAAAGCCGGTGATGACCAGTACCTGCTTGGGATCCTAGTTGATGACAGTTTCCATTACCAGAACGATGACCTGGTGGAGCAGTATTACCAGCGGCCCGCTATCCTTGAAGCATTTGGATGGAGGGTGATGAATGTGTTTGCAAAGGACTGGCTGGAAAACAGTGAGGTTATGCTCGGGTCAATCATTCGCAGGATCGAAAACCAGGATACGGTTGCACTACCTGTAAAACCCGCGCCGGGAGTGATTGTACAACCGGTGATTAAGGAAAATCCGTTTATGGAACTGAGGTCACCCGACGGCTCTTCATTCTGGAAGATCCGGCAGGACGGGCTTCGGCTGGAGATCCAATCCGGCAAACTGGGTCATAAGGGGATGGTGCAGGTGCGGACATTTGATTCCCCTGAAGATGTCCTTGCGGAAAAAGAGATGTTGCTGGGGAAAAAAGAAACCGAAGGTTTCACGGATGCCGGATCCGGAGGGCTTTAATTCCGGGAGGTATTCCCCATGTTGCGGAAGGAATAACGGAAACTGAGAAGTACATACCGCCGAAGGATGAGGTATTCGGTATCGCGCGTATAATTTTCAGCAACCGTCCGCCTGAACGCAACGTTCTGGTTCAGTAGGTCATTGACCGATAGCGCAAGTTGTGCGTGTTTGTCCTTCAGGAACTGCCACGCCAGGGCACAGTTTAATTGTGCCGCTGATTTCCGGAAACCCGGTGCAGTCTGCGGATTATAAGACCAGTTCAGCGTGGATTCCCAGCGAAGGTCTTTCGATAGTGAATAACTGATATGGGTCATTGAAATATGCCTTCGTACAAACAGTTGCGGGTAAAGTTCATCCCGGTACCGGGTATGGGACCACATGAACTGGTAGTGCTGTTGAAAGCTCAGTTTATTGCCTGATTCCAGTGAAAACTGTGCACCCGGCGTCAGGTTGGTGGCATTGGCAAAGCCGGTGATGCCGTTCAGCAGGAAGGGTGTGCTGAGAAATTGAGTGCTGAGAGATGCAGTCAATGCAAGTTTGCGTTCGTTGAGTTTTACAAATTCCTTACGGATATAACCTGTTCCAACCACATTCCACCTGCCGTCGATGTTCACCGGCATGGATGTTTGTACCCCGTTGCCGTCGATAGTCCTTGAGCGCAGGATCTGGGCGGTATTGCGGAAGATCCGTACGTTGTATGAAAACATGATTCGTTTGCTTTCATGGTACTTGTTTTTGTCCAGTGCGAACATATGCATTCTCGTGGGCCGCAGGGCGGGATTTCCGAGTGTGATAAACAGCGGGTTTGTGTTGTTCAATGTGGGCTGGAGATCGGTGAGGCTGGGTTCCTGCACCGAAACGCGGTAAGTCAGCTGGAGTTCATCCCATTCGATCTTTATCGTTGGCAGGATAAAGTAAAGGTCCTGCGTCACCTCCGGATTTTTCAGCGATTGGTTTTTCTGGTTGAATGACCGGAAAGTGGCGCCCGGCGCGATGGTCAGTTTGCCTGATTTATAGACGATCCTGCCAATGGTGGAAGAGCTGAATTCTGTACTGGTCAGTCCATTGGAGAATTCCTCACTGGGCACACTGTACTGGCCCGTAGCCGGATCAAACTCCCTGGTGTCGATATAGTCTTTTCCGTAGGCGGAACGTGCTTTAACGTCAACTGAATATTTCCAGTGCCGCCCGAGCGGCTCAGCATAGGACAGGTCCAGCTCGGCGCGTCGGTCATTGTAATCCTGGTCGCGGCGCTGTGCCAGGGTGGTAGCTGATCCGGTATTATAAAAAACATTGGAAGAGCTATTGATCGTCGAATCATCCCGTTTGGTTGCATAAAATACAAGACTTGCCCAGAGGTCCTGGTCTTCTTTGGCAAAATGTTGTTCGTAACTAAGTTCATGGGTAGTCTGGAAACCTGTGCCCCTGTTGGTTATAGCCGATTCACCTCCGTTGACCGGAAGGTTATTTTTGTTGGTGAACGTGGAGTTGGATGATTGTTGCCTGTACCGGTCGAAGCTGATGGCCGGACGGTATTCGATAAATGACTTTTTTCCCGGCTGGAATTTCATTCCCCCGGTGAATGCATGCCGCAGGTCCTGCGAGCGGCCATTGTCTGCATTGGAAATGTCAAAGATGCTGTCGCTGATGAATTGTTTTGTCAGTGACTTTTCGGCGGTCCTTGACCGGCGGCTGGCGAAATCATACCCGAAGGACAGGTCGGTTTTTCCAGCGACGGTGGTGATACTGGTGCCTAACCTTGAATTGGTGGTGATACCAAAACCAGCACTGCCAATGTCGGTCGAATTTCCGCGGGTATTCCCTGATTCACCTATGAGGCTTAACTGGAGCGTATCACGGAGGACATTGATATTGCCCCCGATTGTAAAGAGGTCTCTTGTTCCCGCACCGGCCTGTATGTTTCCAAACCGGCCTTTCTTCAATTCCTTTTTAAAGCGAAGATTCATAACCTGGCCCATCTGGGATTTTGGTTTGTCAGGGTTTCGCGCCCTTTCGCGTTTGTCTTCCGATACCTGTACTTTATCGATCATACTGGCAGGAAGGTTTTTCAGGGCCAGTGCCAGGTCATTCCCGAAAAACTGTTTGCCTTCGAGTGTGATGCGGTTAACTGTTTTGCCATTCACGGTAAGGGACCCGTTGCTGCCAAGTTCAACACCCGGCAGTTTCCGGAGCAGGTCTTCCAGCATCGCCGAGGGTAAGGTTTTAAACGCGTTTGCATTGAATTCGATGGTATCGTTGCGGATAACGATCGGGATCCGGGATGAGGTCACAATGACTTCCCCTAATTCCTTTACAACATGCCGGAGCTGGATCCTGCCGAGGTCCGCGGGTATTTCGCCTGAAGCCGGCCATACTATCCGCCATTCCTGGTAACCGGTGGCCGTGACAACCAGCATCAGTGATTTGTCCTGCGGTAATCCGGTGAAACGGAATACACCGTTCCTGTCTGTCAGGCTGAAATTGAGCACCGTCGTATCGTTGAGGTCGAAGAGGGTGATGGTTGCGGAATGGATCGGGTTGGTACCGGTGGAGTCAGTGAGTTTCCCCGTAAGCTGTTCTTTTTTCTGGGCGTACAATCCTGTACCCGCAAATAAAACAAGCAGGCACCCAAGAAGCAGCTTCGGGGTTGTATTGTACTGGATGGGAGTTCGGTTATGAGGGCTTAACGGCCCGTTATTTCAAAAATTGCTCCGCGGGACTTAATAATTTCAGGGGTTACTCAACCAAGTCATCGTCCGTTGGTTATTTGATCTTCCGCGGGTCATTGCCCGGCACCTTAACCACCATAACCACCGCCATGAGAATCCTGATTGCCTTGCTGCTGACAGTTGTCCTGTACAGTTGTGCCAGCGGTCCCCATCCGGGTCCACGGATCTTCCGCCCGGACAATATCACTGTCCAGTCTTTCACCATTAATACCTCCGCCGACACCGTCATCCGTGGAAAGGAGGGCAGCAGGTTTTCCATAAAAAAGGGTACGTTCCCCTCCGGAAAAGACGTGGAGATAAGGATCAGGGAGGTACTGACCCCCGCGCTGATTTTATTGTCTGGGATTCCCACGCTCGCGAATGGACGTCCACTCAAAAGTGCAGGCATGTTTTCGTTTGATGCTTCGGCTGATGGCCGGCCCATCGAGCCATCGTTGCCGGTTGCGGTGACCATACCGGCCACGCAGGTGGATAATGACATGCAATTATTTCAAGGTGAAATTGCGAAGGATAGTACGATCAACTGGGTGGAGCCTATAGCGATTGATACCCTGCCATTAAAAAACCTGGTAAAGACCGGGGAAAAATTGTTTCAGTCCTGCAGGTCCTGTCATGCTATTTTCAAGGATGGCACTGGTCCCGCATTACACAACCTGCAGTACCGTGGCCCGTGGAAAGATGCGCGGCAGCTTACCAGATTTATCAGCAATCCCGCTGCATTTATGGCTGGTGACAGGTACACACAGGACCTGAAATCAAAATTTGGTTCAGTGATGACTGCCTTTCCCGATTACGATGAGTCCGCGATACAGGCGCTGGTTGCCTACATTTCGGCACAGACAGAGGAATTGCCCGACCATGCATATGATACCTCTTTGATGCGACACCAGTCGCAACCCTGCGGTGTAGATACCATGTATTATCCTCCCCTCGATGAAATGGTTTACACAACCAGTACTGTATTTAACTTCCCTGAAACCGATAGTCTCCCTGGGGAAGCCGATTCAGTTTTTATGGACTCGCCCGAAGTGCCTTATGAGGTTGGGCAGTACTCCTTTGAAATAACATCAAATGGCTGGTTCAATATCGATGCATACATACCGGAAAACAATTCAGTCCCGGCTTCGGGTCTCAGCGTATCCATCAAAAACCCTGAATTGATGTATCTGCAAGTCATGTTGTATGTGCCCGAAACCCGCACCCAGCAGATACTTGATTACTTTTCCCGTGAAGGGGATTACCGGATTTTTTACCAGGACCGGTTCCTGCCCGGTAATGAACGGGCGATTGTTTTAGCGATTGGTTCGTTCAAAGATAAAACCTTTTATGCAGTAAAGGAGTTCAGGACTGCTGCTAAATCAAGACTGACACTCGAATTGAAGGAAACAACCCCTGAGAAAATCAATAATGTCCTCAATACATTCCGGATTGACGGGGTGAATATCCTGTCCGAAAAAAATGAGCAGGTTATTACGCCGAGGTACTGTGATGAGACCGCGACATCTGGCGATGTGTTGGCACCAGACTCCATTAAAGTCAAAAAATGAAGGGAAATTCACAATTTAAGCCAACACATCACTTCTCAACAACCAATCATGAAACGATTCCTGTTTCCCCTGTTACTCACTGCAGCATCCTTCTGCTGTGGCTTTGGACTCAAAGCGATGATTGACCATCCAGGCAAAAAACCAGGAAAAGTCAACGGCATTGGCGGCGTGTTTTTCAAGGCAAAAGACCCGAAGAAATTGACAGCCTGGTACAAGGACAATCTCGGGCTGGCCACAAATCCTTATGGTGCCACATTTGAATGGTATGAAGGGTATGACAGCACGCGTAAAGCGCAGACGCAATGGACGCCTTTCCCGGAGAAAACAGATTACTTTGGCCCGTCGACCAAAGAATTCATGATTAACTACCGCGTGGGAAACCTGGTTTTACTTGCTGCGGAATTGAAGAAGGCCGGGGTAACCATTGTTGATACAATCGAGAGCTTTGATTATGGTAAATTCCTGCACATTATGGATCCGGAGGGGAATAAAGTCCAGCTCTGGGAAGCTGCGGATCAGTAACAGCTACTTATAACAGGGCTTACATGGTTTGCGCTGCATTTTATTTACGGCGTCACTCTTCGTTACTTTCACGATGGTATGGGTACACTTGTTTGAAAAACCCGCAGTCTTTGGTTTTGTGGTAAGCATACGCGGCTCCTGATTTGCAGATGTATACCTGGTCATCGCCACCGCGAAAGCCCACAATAAAAACGAAAAGTAGAACGAGTCTGGAAAAAAGCATTTGTTTGCAAAAGTTCGTGTCGGGCAAACCTACACTTGCTCATCGAGACTACATAACGGATCAAGCTTTATTTTGACAAGGTTATGATTATCCAGGCAATGAAAGATTATACTATTATCCATACGACAGATCAAACCGTCGTGATCAAGGGATAGTGATGCAGGCGTAGAACTGTTTCCACCCAATCCATTTTTCCAGCTGCGAAAAGCCTTTATCGTGCACAAAGCAGCTATGCTTCAAGTCGACGTCAACCGAATTTTGATCAGAAGCCAGGCAGGTACCCATCAGGCGCACTTACCGGCGGATGTGGACCGGCTTGTTGGCTAAAGAAGTATTTGTGTATTTAAGAAAATGCCCGATCAGGCGGACTTTCTAAAACAAGTAAAACACTGAGGAGCAGTCATTGATATTCCTGAATATGATTGTCCACAACAATGGCAATTTGGTTCACTGTAGAATATATTTTGAAATTGATTCCAGCTGGAGAAACAGGTCTTGCAATATGGCCGATCCGGATCAAAAGGTATGTTTGTCCCGCAACGCACACAAAAGCCTCTTGCCCGTTGGGAGTAACTGTTTTCACTGACAGTTAAATTATTTTGACTGGTAGGACGACCATTTTTTGTTTCAGCTTTCTTCTTCCACACAACCTCTGAGTTGTCTATGATCGATTTGACTTCGAAAGCCGCTTTTTGAAAAACTTCTGTTTCTTCTCTTGCGTGTAAAAGAATTCCCATCTCCCTGTTATTGTGTTGGGAGTATTCATAAAGGTTCATAGAACTCATTACCATTTTTTCGTCGTTGAAATAACATTTGGCATGTAGGTTTTGGAGGTAGTAGAGTTCGATCCCGGGTATCGATCTTAATACTTGCATATCGAAATTGGCAATATTCGTTTTGCCGTAGATCATCTTGATCGTGACCCCCCGCTTGCCAGCATCAGTGAGGCGCTCTGCATTAATTTTGGATAACTGGACGTATGGAGACACAAGTACCAGATTGTTAATTGCTTCGAGAATAATGGTTTCGATAGCGTTGGCAGTGCCATTTGTGGTTAGAAATTCGGCCATAGGACTGGTTTTGACATTGGATTATGATAAAACGTTACTTGATTTTCAATATTGTGTGTCTGGCGCGTGGATGTTTTGGTGGAGGAAAGGTGTGGTTCAGTTCTTTTTATGGCTTGCAACGGTATCCGCTGGATTTTCTTTACAACAAAGTTTCCCGGTTTTTTCTATATTGTGTACACAACGATAATTCCAAAACTTGTTTGCCCCTGCTGCCAATAACGAACAGGCCCTTCTCAAAAGGGTTGCCAACGGCGATGAATCCGCCTTTTCGGAATTGTTTTACCGTTACCAGCAACAGGTCGGTGCACTTGTCTACCGGCTCACCTTATCACGGACACTTACTGAAGAAATTACGCAGGACGTTTTCCTGAAACTCTGGACCAGCAGGGCTGATCTCAATGGTATGGACAACCTTGCTGCATGGCTCAACACCGTTGCGAAGAATCACGCACTCAACTGCCTCCGGAAACTGGTCAACGAAAAGACCCAACAGAAAAACTGGGAAAAATCAGGGTCGGTCATTGCCGACGTAATGCAGCAACAGCAGGCATTTGATGAATCAGGCTACCTGCGGGAGGAGCAGTTCCAGCTGATCAACCAGGCCGTCGAACAACTCCCTCCGCAGCAGAAAAAAGTGTTCCTGCTGAGCCGATACCGCAAACTCAAATACGAGGAGATCGCGACCGAACTGAATCTCTCGAGGGAAACCGTCAAGTCCTACCTCAAACTGGCAACAAGTTCCATTTCCCGTTTCGTTACCAGCAGGCTTTCGCAATTCCTTTTCTTTATCGGGCTCCTCTCTGCGTAATCCGCAGGAAAAAAACTTCCCACCGGCATACCCCCATTTTACCATACCATGTGTCATATTGGTGTACGGCTGCTAAAACGCCTCACGCCATATGCCTGCATCAACCAACCGACTGCGCTTCCTGCTGGAGAAATTCCATGCGGGCACCATCACCCGGGAAGAAACCGGTGAACTCAAAAACGCATTGGACGATCCGTCCATGGAGCAGGATCTCCGTTCTGAAATCGAATCAATTCCCCCGACCGCCCACTTTTTTGATGAGGAGAAAAGCGAACAGATGCTCGCAAAAATCCTCGCCCAGCCGCAGGATGAAAAATTCCCCGCGCGCCACAACCGCCGCTGGATGGCACTTGCAGCTACACTCATCATTGGCTTTACCGGATTCTGGTTTTACAATAACAGCAAACAACCCGTTATAAAAGACAACCCGGGCACATCAGCGGTGGCGACAACGGTCATCAGTCCGGGTGCCGAGAAAGCCATCCTTGTACTGGAAGACGGCAGCCGGATTGATCTCGACAAGGCCGGGAACGGACAGCTCGCGATCCAGGGGGAAACAGCCGTTACCAAGGATGCCGGCCAGCTTACCTATACCGGCGACAAATCAGCAACAGCACAGACATTCAATACACTGATCACCCCGCGCGGCGGCCAGTACCAGCTTACGCTTGCTGATGGTACAAAGGTCTGGATGAACGCAGGGTCATCCCTCCGCTACCCTACAGCATTTACCACGGCAAACAGGATCGTGGAGCTCATGGGCGAGGCCTATTTTGAAGTAGCAAAAAACCCTTCGCGTCCGTTCCTGGTGAAGGTCCACGATATGGAAGTGAAAGTGCTGGGCACCCATTTCAATGTAATGGCTTACAGCAATGAAAAAAATATCAGGACCACTCTCCTCGAAGGTTCGGTGGATGTGAGCAAAGCCGGTACTGCCACGCGGCTCAAACCCGGACAACAGGCGCAAATGGCCGCCGGCAAGGGGGTGCAGGTCGTGAATAATGTGGATCTCGATGAAGTGGTGGCATGGAAAAACGGCTATTTCCAGTTCAACCGCGCCGGTCTTGATGTGATCATGCGACAGGTTGAACGCTGGTATGATGTGGATATAACTTATGAAGGCAGGGTCCCGCAGCGTGAGTTCGGCGGTAAAATCGCACGAACAAGCCAGATCGATGATATGCTGAAAATCCTGGAAGCGAGTAACGTGAAATTCAGAATCGAAGGACGGAAAATAATCGTAAAAAATATTCCTTAACGGAAAACCAGGGTTCGCAAAAAGAAGCCGGAAGTGTTACGAGCACCCCCGGCAGAAGATTGGGTTCCCTTTTCAATCGGTAAGACTGTTCATTCGTCCCGCAGGGACAAACTATTGTTAACCCAAACCTATTACAAGGTATGCAAAAGAATTCTTTTTATGCGCCCCCACCGGGCGTTGGAAGAACTGTGATCAAAACATTGCTTCTTATGAAACTGGTATCGGTATTTCTCCTGGCAACTGCTTTGCAGTTAAGCGCGACAGGCCGGGCTCAGAAGGTCAGCATTTCGGAAACGAATGCCCCTCTCGTGAAGGTGTTTGCCTCCATCGAGAAACAGACCCCCTATGTGTTTTTCTTCGACCATGCACTGCTCGAGAAAGCCAGGAAATTAACCATCAATGTCCGTCACCAGGATGTGAAAGACGTCCTCGACGAATGTTTCCGCGACCAGCCACTGACCTACCTGATCGTCAAACAGACGATCGTAGTCAAGGCAAAAGAACCATCGGTTACCATCCGCACCACCGTGCCGGTCGCAGAGAAACAAGTGCCAATCCCTGCTCCCTACCGGGGAAAAGTAGTGTCTGACAAAAACGAACCACTTGCGGGGGCCACAGTCCTGGTAAAAAATTCGGCAAAGGGAACCAAGACAGATCTCAACGGAAATTTTTCCATCGATGCCGATGCGGGTTCCACACTGGTAATCAGTTTTGTCGGATTCACCACCCAGGAAGTACCGGTTGGGGCTGACAACACAGCTTCCCTCACCATCACCCTGCAGCCAAATGAAGTCGGGGGGGAAGAGATCGTGGTGATAGCCTATGGCACCACGCGAAAAAGTGATCTCACCGGTGCGGTATCACAGATCAAATCAAAAGACCTGACGGCATATCCGTCGACTAATATCATGCAGGCAATGAACGGCCGGTCGCCGGGTGTCCGCGTAATCCAGAATAACGGCGTACCAGGTGGTGCAGTGAGTGTGCGGATCCGTGGTGTGAACTCTATCCTTGGCGGCAACGAACCGCTATATGTGGTCGACGGTTTCCCGTTTAATGGCAATCCCACCTTCCTCCAGAACGCAGATATCGAATCAATGGAAATCCTGAAGGATGCCTCGTCCATTGCCCTCTACGGTTCACGTGGTGCAAACGGCGTAGTGCTGATCACTACAAAAACGGGTAAAAAACGGGACCGTTCCACCGTCGATCTCGAACTGGGTTATTCCCTGCAACGCGTTGCGAAAAAAATGCAGTTGCTCACGCCAAAAGAATATGCCGAACTCTACAACGAGCAGATGCTGAATGATGGACAGGTTCCTTATTTCAGCCCCGCGGTTATCGATTCATTGGGTGGAGTAAAGGGCACCGACTGGCAGGATGAAATCCTGCGCACGGCACCGATGTACAATACCAGCATTACCGTGAACGGTGGATCTGAAAAAACAAGGTTCTCGCTGTCCGGTGGGGTGTTCCTGCAGGACGGTATCGTGACCAACACCGACTTCAAACGGTATTCATTGCGTTTCAGCCTGCAGCATGACCTGAGCAGTTATGTCAATATTTCCACCAGCACCACGATCACCCGCATTACCCGCGCACTGCAGAACTCGGAAAGGGGCAACCGGGGAAGTGATATTTTCTCCGCCATGCTGATGGCACCCCCAACACTTTCGCCCTACCTTCCGGATGGCTCCTACCGCAGGATGACTACGGCCTATCCATTTATCTCCAATGCGCTGATCAATCCTTTGGTCAACCTCAACAAGATTTCGGAAAATGTAAAAGCTGACCGGATTTTCTCCAATTCAGCAGTTACATTCAAACCCGTCAGAGACCTGAGCATCCGGATCTCCGGTGGTGTGGAAAATTCCAATGATCGCACGGATTATTATTCCGCTATCGAGCCATCCACCAATTCGGTGGGGACTGCTACAATCTCCACCAGCCAGACGACCAGTTTCCTGAATGAAAACGTGGTCAGCTACAACAAGACAATTAAGGGCAAAAGCACTCATAACATCGGGGCAACAGCGGGTTTCACTTACCAGGATTACAAGGGCACGAGCCTCAATGGCAATGGCACGGGCTTCCTGAGTGATGCCACCAACACCGGTAACCTTGGCGGCGCTGCCACACCGGGAATCCCATCCAGCGGATATGGTCGCTGGGTTTTGCTGTCCTATCTCGCACGGCTCAACTATACACTGAACGATAAGTATCTCGCCACACTCAGCTTCCGTCGCGACGGATCCTCGCGCTATTCCGAAGCCAACAAATGGAGCAATTTTCCTTCGGCCGCACTGGCATGGAGGGTGTCCAAGGAAGCATTCATGCAACCGGTCACAGCCATCTCCGACCTTAAAGTCAGGGCAAGTTATGGTTCCACCGGCAGCACGGCCATCAATCCGTACTCGACCCTTAACCAGCTGTCAAGCTCCAACACCACCTTTGGCGACCAGCTCTATGTGGCGTTTGCACCTGGTACCACGCTGCCGGGTGATCTTAAATGGGAAACAACAGATCAGCTGGACGTAGGACTGGACGCAGCTTTCCTTAACAACCGGATCCGGTTTACCGCCGACTACTATGTAAAGACTACCAGGAACCTTTTGAACAATGTACAGCTGCCCGCTTCATCCGGATACAATATCACCGTGCAGAACGTGGGTTCGATTGAAAACCGGGGTTTTGAATTTGCAGTAGACGCGGATCTAATCCGCAACAAGGAGCTCACCTGGACCGCCTCCGCAAATATTTCCTTCAACAAAAACAAAGTCCTCAAACTATATGATGGACAGGATATCTATGGAGGCTCCATCTACACCGGTGCCCTGAACGATATCGTCAGCATCCTTCGTGAAGGGAAAGCTATGGGATTGTTTTACGGCTACCAGGAACTGGGATACACCCCCACGGGTAATATCCTGTACGAAGACCGGAATGGTGATAATGCCATCAATGCTGCGGACAAAACATTTATCGGTGACCCGAACCCGGACTTTATTTATGGGGTGAACTCCGTACTGGGTTATAAAGGATTTGAGTTTACATTGTTCCTGCAGGGTTCGCAGGGGAATGATATCTTCAACCTCAATCAGGCCGGCACACTTGACCTTGGTATGGGACTCAACCAGCCGGATGATGTGTATTCCAATCACTGGACTGCCGCAAAAACCGATGCCAAATACCCACGGATCAGCCGCAACCTGAATGGGAATATGTCTTCGCGCTTCGTGGAAGATGGTTCCTACCTCCGCTTCAAGAATATCCAGCTGGCCTATAATATCCCGGTTGATCGTCTCAACATGACCTGGATGAGAAATGCGCAGGTATATATCAGCGGGCAAAACCTGATCACCATTACCAAATACTCCTGGTACGATCCGGAAGTGAATGCATACGGCAGTGCCAACTCATTTGTGCAGGGTGTTGACTACGCCATTTACCCGGTAAGCAAATCGGTGACCTTCGGGATCCGTTGCGGATTTTAATCACAGATCAATTGAACTATATGAAAAAATATCTATTTTATATATTATCACTGGCCTGTTTTTCCTCCTGCAGCAAAGTGCTGGAAGAAAAGCCACAGTCCATCGCTGCTGAACTTTTCTATAATACACCTGCGGAAATAGAAGCCGGCCTGAATGCAATCTATACGCCTGTCCGCGGTACCGATGTGTACGGTGCGTTCTATGAAGTACAGCTGGAAATCTATACCGAATATATGTACGGCCGCGGCAGCCACGGTCCGCTGAATGATTACGTAGGTCTGGATAATACCAATATCACCCGTATCGCGAGCATGTGGAGCAGTTTCTATCGTGCCATCCGTAATGCCAATATCGTAATCGGCCGGGCACCTCTCGCAACCGGTGTGACCGAACCACAGCTCTCCCGGTATCTTGGCGAAGCCCGCTACCTGCGGGCACTCTGGTACTACCAGATGGTACGCAACTGGGCCGGTGTGCCGCTGCGTACAGAAACCAATATGGACTCCATCAATGTACCACGGGCAAGTGTGACCCAGGTGTACGACCTGATCCTGTCCGACCTGCTGTTTGCGGAAACCAACCTCGCAGAGACGCCGAGACTCGTTGGCGCGCCTTCCCGCTGGGCAGCAAAAACGGCACTTACGGATGTATACCTTTCACTCGGCATGTATCCGGAAGCAAGGACAAAATCACTGGAGGTTATCAATTCCAACCGCTTCCGTCTCGTGGAAGTAGCCATCGCAGCGGATTTTGAAAAACTCTTTGGCACAGCCGCAAACAACACCCTGGAGGAAATATTTTACCTGAAGTATTCAGCTACACTGACGGGTCAAAGTTTCTTTTACCCCTTGTATGCCCATTACCCGAATTCCGGATTTTATCCGCCGGGTGGATTTTATACGCTGTACAGCGATTCGCAGCAGAATCCGTTTATGCGCGACTGGGACCGCAATGATCTCCGCTACCAGTTTAACTACTACCCACGTACATTCGGACTGGGTAATACCACCATCCTCAGTAAGAAGTTTTCTGACCTGACTGCCGTGGTGGGTGCGGGAAATGATTTTCCGATCTACCGCTATGCAGACCTCCTGATGATGTATGCGGAAGCCGATGCAAGGGTCAATGGCGGGGTTACAGCAGATGGACTGGAGAAACTGAACATGGTACACCGCCGCGCATATGGCCAGCCATCGACGGTAGCCAGCGCAGTGGATTTGGTGCTGACCGACTATCCAACGCTCGATGCATTCATTACCCGCCTGGTAAAGGAACGGGCATATGAAAATGTGGATGAAGGCAAACACTGGCTCGATCTCAAACGCCTGGGTATCGCAAAACAAACCATCCTTGCCGTGAAAGGCAAAACCGTGCAGGACAAACACCTGCTCTGGCCGATTCCTACCACTGAATACAATTATAACAAGGCAATCAATCCGGCAACCGACCAGAACCCGGGTTATTGAAAGGAAGATCCTGCAGGCTGGCTGGGCGCCGGTGAATCTAAACTGATTCAGCCTGGTTTGAATGAAGCTGGTATACCGGCTGGCCTGTTGGGACTTTCAACTCTTAAAAACAGTCCCGATGAAATTGTTAAAGATGTTCGTTTTCGTCCTGTTCGCGTTTATCATTCCTTTTGTCTCAAACGGCCAGCAGTCCTACAATGTGGATCTCTGCATTTATGCCGGTAATTCGGCCGGCGTGATTGCCGCTTACACTGCCGCAAAAATGGGCAAGAAGGTGCTGCTTGTTGAACCCGGCAAACACCTTGGGGGATTGAGTTCGGGTGGACTGGGATACACTGATATCGGCAACAAGTACGCGATCACCGGTCTCTCCCGCGACTTCTATCGTCGTGTGGGTAAACATTACGGACGGTTTGAGACCTGGATCTTTGAACCGCATGTGGCCGAAGAGGTATTCAGGGAATATATCCGGCTCGGAAATGTGCAGGTGCTCTATGACCTCGAACTGGTTTCACTGGTAAAGCAGGGTCCTGTGATCCGTTCCGCAGCTTTTGGGAAAACCGGGGACCTGTCCCTGAAAACCACGACCAGCATTACTGCAAAACAATTTATTGATTGCTCGTATGAAGGTGATCTCATGGCTAAAGCGGGCGTAAGTTATACAGTCGGCCGCGAAGCCAATTCAACCTATGGCGAAACCTATAATGGGGTGCAGCTGATGGACAAACACCAGTTTCCCGATGGGATTGATCCGTATAAAACTCCGGGTGACAAAAACAGCGGACTGGTCTGGGGTATCAGCGATGCCACTGTAGCCGCCCAGGGCAGCGGTGATAAAAAAGTACAGGCATACAATTTCCGGATCTGTCTCACCGACAGTGCAGAGAATATGATCCCGATAACGCAACCTGCGGATTATGACCCGGCGCGGTACGAACTTCTCCTGCGCTATCTCGCAAAAAAGACTCCCGGTGATCTCTGGGGCTTCCTGAAGTTTGATCTGATGCCCAACCACAAAACCGATATCAACAACAACGGTCCGATTTCAACCGATATGATCGGCATGAATTACGAGTATCCCGAAGCCGGTCCGGCCAGGCGGAAAGAGATTGTCACCAACCTTGAAAATTATACAAAGGGCCTGCTGTATTTCGCGGGGCATGATCCGCGTATGCCGGAACACCTGCGCAACCAGATGTTGCGATGGGGATACCCGAAAGACGAGTATACCGACAACGGCGGCTGGTCACCCCAGGCCTATATCCGCGAAACCCGCCGGATGGTTGGACTGTATGTCATGAGCCAGGCGAATTGCGAAGGCCGGGAAGTAGTGGAAGATGAGGCGGGCATGGCAGCGTACACCATGGATTCACACAACTGCCAGCGGATTGTCGTCAATGGTATGGTGAAAAATGAAGGCAATGTGGAGATCGGTGGCTTTGGACCTTATCCGATTTCTTACCGTTCGCTGGTGCCAAAAAAAGAGGAATGCACCAACCTGCTGGTGCCGGTTTGCCTTTCTGCCAGCCATATTGCCTACGGATCGATCCGTATGGAACCCGTGTTTATGGTACTTGCACAGTCATCGGCAGTGGCAGCCTGTCTGGC
>SEAD01000191.1 GCA_004173355.1 Chitinophagaceae bacterium
TATCGGTACCGGCAAGCAGCGTCGCTACTTTTGTCTGGTGATTTCTTTATGCAGGGCATCCGGAACCCCCGGCTGCAAAGTATTACTGTCGGACGGGTAAACCGCAATGCGGTGTGTGCGCAGCATATAAAGTATGCTTTTGTTCCCCATGGGATCATTGAAGCCGATTGCCTTTGAAGCCTGTTGGGGCATATGGCAATTGATACAGGCTGTGGCATCGGATTTCAGCTCCTGCGCATGCGAGGATCCTTTATGGCAATCCATACATTTTGAAACAAAGAGTTCTTTGCTTTTTCCCTGGTTGTCGTGTGATCCGTGGCAGGACTGGCAGGTCATCTGGCTTTGCTGGTAACATTTACTGGACATGAGCAGCTGCATCTGTTTTCCATGTACGTCTGCTTCTTTACCGGTACCACCGAATGATGGCAGGATATAGTTGGCAAGCGTATCACCGGGACGGAATCCAAAAATAGGCCGGAGCATCGACTGGTCATTCCCGGAATGGCAGGATGCGCAGAGATCATTTTTTTGCTGCCGGCTGAGTGCGGCCATTGAACGGATGTATCTTGGTTGCTTCTCGGCGGGATATTCCGTGTGATAACGCACATGGTCAATAGAAGGTCCATGGCAACGTTCACAATCGATCCCGTAAATGATGGAGGAAGGTTCCATTTTTTCCATTACCATCTCAGGCCCGCCCGGCACATCGGTTTTGCTGACATACGAAGCATGGCATTCAAGGCAACGACTCAGGATGACCCGGTCGTAAAACGCCTTCCTCGTGGGAAAACCGGGACTGTTCGTCCATGTCCTGCTTTCACTGACCCATGTTAAAGGCAACTGTTTCGGCTGTCCCGCTGGTTTCCAGTATCCGTAACTCTGTGCCTTGTCACCCGACCCGATCGCAAATTCAATGGGTGCTGAAACGGACTGGCGCTGACCAGGAAGACCACTACCGCCTTCCGGATAGGCCAGGTCCTGGAAATAGCTTCCATTGCGGCTTGCAGCCGTCACGCGACCGGAGTCCTGGTACAGGTATGACAACGAAGCTAAATGGAAGAAGCTGTCAAGCCCGCCGGCAGTAATGCTGCCGGAAGTACGGTAATGGGTGTTGTGCATATACGACTCACCGATATCCTTATGACAGCCCATACAGCTTTCCGCACCGGCGTAATATTTTCCGCGTGGGTCTGGAGGGACGCGCGGCCCGCCACATCGCAGGAACACTACGGTGAGGACTGAAAGGAGGGAAATGACAAGCAGGCTCTTGCGGTGAGGCATACTGTAATATAGAAAATAAATTAGTGGGATGGTTATCTTTACCGGCCGGTCAATCCGGCATCAGCCCATACCGGTCCAACCGGTTTTTTTATCAATGATTGTTTCATCTTAAAACAACAAACACTTGCGTAAACTTCTATTTGCTGCGGGAATCCTGGCATTGGCTTCCTGCTCCGACACTAAAAGCGATTCGCAGACAGGCGGCACCGCAGGCGAAAAACCACAGCCATTTTCCACCGAAGGGAAAAAGGTGCTGGTGTATACCACGGCCGACAGTACTGAACTGCGCCTCACACCCACAGACACTTTAAGCTTCACCGAAAAAGGACAGCCCTTCGAAACCGAACTCTGCGTGTTTGTGGATCCGGGCAAGACCTACCAGACATTTTTCGGGATCGGCGCAGCATTGACCGATGCCTCTGCCGAGACCTTTTACAAACTCCCCAAAGAAAAACAACAGGAACTGCTCAAAGCCTATTTCGACCAGAAGGACGGGATCGGCTACACCGTTGCCCGCACCAATATCAATAGCTGCGATTTCAGCAGCGGGAGTTATACCTACGTGGACAGTCTCGACAAAGAACTCAAAACCTTCAATATCGAACACGACCGCAAATACAAAATCCCCTTCATCAAGGAAGCTACCAAAGCGGCAGGTGGCAAACTGGAATTATTTGCCAGCCCGTGGAGCCCGCCATCCTGGATGAAAGACAATAATAGCATGCTGCAGGGAGGCCACCTCAAACCCGAGTTCTACGATACCTGGGCTCTCTACTTCACCAAATTCATCGCGGAGTATGAAAAGGAAGGTATGCCGGTATGGGGTGTAAGCGTGCAGAATGAGCCAATGGCGAAACAACGCTGGGAAAGCTGCATCTATACCGCAGAGGAAGAACGCGACTTCCTGAAAAAAAGCCTGGGCCCGATCATGCACAAACAGGGTTACAAGGATAAAAAAATCGTAGTCTGGGATCATAACCGCGACCTGATGTTCCAGCGCGCGCAGACCTATTTCGATGATCCCGAAGCATCAAAATATGCATGGGGTATCGGTTTCCACTGGTATGAAGACTGGAGCGGCGGACAACCGATGTTTGAGAACGTGAAACGCGTACATGAAGCATACCCCGATAAAAATATCCTGTTCACCGAGGGATGCAACGAAAAATTTGATGCATCACAGTACTATGCCTGGAGACTCGGCGAACGTTATGGCCGGGCAATGATCAATGATTTCAATAACGGCATGAACGGTTTTACCGACTGGAATATCCTGCTTGACCAGACCGGCGGCCCTAACCACGTAGGTAATTTCTGCTTCGCACCGGTACACGGCAACACCAGCTCGGGCGAACTTATTTACACGAATGCTTTCTACTACATCGGCCATTTCTCGAAATTCGTCAAACCCGGTGCAAAAAGGATTTCAAGCTCGGCCAGCCGCAGCCAGTTGCTGACCACCGCCTTCCGCAACCCGGATGGCAGCACGGCAGTGATTGTAATGAACCAGGGTAACGCAGCATCCGACTACCTGCTCTGGATCAACGGCAAGGCGGCGAAACTCAATACCCGCGCCCATTCTATCGCCACGTTGGTATTCTGATAGATAGCGCAAACACAAAGCCCGGGACTGGTTGTAAAACCGGTACCGGGCTTTTTAATTTTCACAGATGCTATCATCTCAGGTCAAAGTCAATGACTATCTTTTCTGTTTCCGGATGGCTCTGGCAGGTGAGGATATAGCCATCATCCACTTCTTCCTGCTCAAGACCCCAATGAACATCCATCCGCACTTTCCCTTCCAGTAGTTTCGCTTTGCAGGTGCAGCATACACCACCCTTGCAGGCATAGGGCAGATCGGCCCCCTGCTGCATCGCCGCCTCCAGTATGGTGGTTTCATCAGCCAGTGGCTGCTCGAATTCAAATGACCGGCCGTCGATCTTCACGGTAATCCGGCTTTTAACGGAATTGTCTGCCATCGTCACGCCCGGCAACCCGGTCGGTTTCTGCTGGCCGGGTGTGGTGAACAACTCAAAGTGGATTTTCCGGCTATCGATCCTCCGCGCTTCGAGGAAATCCTTCACGGCAAAAATCATCGTCTCGGGCCCGCATACAAAGTACTCATCCACGGAATCATAATCAACCAGCTGCGCAAGCTCTTCGAGTTTGGCGGTACCGATACGGCCGAAGTTTAGTGCCGTATCCGTCCGTTCCCGGCTCAGTACATGCACCAGGCTGAAACGCCCGATATACCTGTTTTTCAGCGCTTCGAGTTCTTCAAAAAAAATGATCGAAGCACGTGAGCGGTTGCCATAAACGAGGGTAAATCTGCTGAGTGGTTCGGTGGCCAGGGTTGTTTTTACCAGCGATAATACCGGTGTGATGCCGCTCCCCGCAGCAAAAGCGAGATAATGTTTTTTTACCGACGGATTGAGGGGGGTATAAAACTTGCCTACCGGCTGCATCACTTCCAGTGTGTCGCCGGCCCGGAGTGTATCATTGGCGAATATCGAGAAGAGACCACCCTCCACTTTTTTTATTGCAACCCTCCACTCATTGTCGAGCGGTGAACTGCAGATCGAGTAAGTACGGCGCACTTCCTGGTTGTTGATGCTGGTCCGCATTGTAAGACTCTGGCCCTGCGTATAACGGAAGTCCTCACGGAGTGCTTCCGGTACATCAAAACGGACCGACACACAATCCGGTGTTTCGCGTTTTACTTCAAGGATCCGCAGGGAATGGAAATGTACGGACATGGCTCCGGTTTAGGGTTTACAATCGTTGCAGGCAGCGAAATAGCAGGAAGCTCCGCCGAGGGCGGGTTCCGGCAGGAAGAAAAAAACTACTTACGAAGCCCGTCAATGAGGATCATCACCATATTCTCCTCCAGTTCCTCTGCATTGATCTTGGCCTTGCTGCGATGCCAGCTTTCGATGCCGCTTACAGCGTGGAGCATGATCAGAACGGCAGTGGCCGTGTCGATCTTTTTCACTTCATTACGTGTTATTCCTTCTTCGACAATTCCCGCAAATCGTTTCCGGTAGTTGCGCCGCTGCGAACGGATATTCGACAGGAACGGGTCTTCCAGGTGTTTCCATTCACGGTCGGTCACATACACTTCCTCGTATTTTTCAATCATCTGTTTGATATGGAAACGGAGGAGGCTCTCGATTTTCCGGATCGATGACTGGTCGGATGATTCAACACTGTCAATATTGGTATTGAAACGGTTCGCCACGTCAAAACAGATGGCTTCCAGGATCTCATTCTTTGAACGGATATGGTTGTAGAGACTTGCCGCTTCGATACCGACAGATTCCGCCAGGTCACGCATGGATGTGGCGGCAAACCCTTTTTCCCGGAACATGATCGATGCTTTCTGCAGGATCAGGTCTTTTTTTGATGCTTTCTTTCTAGCTGCTTTTGCCATATCCAAATATAATCAGTTATCCCAATTCGTTGTACGGGTAAATTTCCCGCTGCGGCGGGGGGATAGTCTTATAAATTACTTAGGTTTGCACGCCTCAAGGCCACTGCGGACAATGGTCCCGGCCGGATAGGCGATTCAGCAAAACACTAAAAATCCCGTGCATGTCCCTGATTGTTGTTGGTACTATGGCTTTTGATGCGATTGAAACCCCTTTTGGCAAAACCGACCAGATTGTAGGCGGATCTGCCATGTATGCTGCCTATGCTGCCAGCCAGTTTGTCAAACCTGTACACCAGGTCTCCATCATCGGTTATGACTTCCCTGAAGCAGAACTGGAGGAAATGAAGAGCCGTGGTATCACCATGGAAGGGGTGGAAAAGAAAACAGATAAAAAATCCTTCTTCTGGAGTGGCCGTTACCACGAGGATATGAACTCGCGGGACACACTGGTGACTGACCTCAATGTGCTGGAAGATTTTAACCCGCAGATCCCCGATTCCTACCAGGGTTCGGAATTCCTGATGCTTGGGAACGTGGTGCCAGCCCTGCAGAACAGTGTGATCAAACAGCTCAAAACCCGTCCCAAACTGATCGTCATGGATACCATGAACTTCTGGATGGAAGTGGCAATGCCCGACCTGAAGGAAGTGCTGAAGAATGTGGACCTGCTCATGGTCAATGATGCAGAAGCACGCCAGCTCAGCGGCCAGTTCTCGCTGGTGAAAGCCGCCAGGGAAATCATGGCGATGGGCCCGAAATACCTGATCATCAAAAAAGGTGAACATGGTGCACTGCTCTTCCATGGTGAAAACGTATTCTTTGCACCGGCCCTGCCACTGGAAGAGGTGTTTGACCCCACTGGTGCAGGTGATACCTTCGCCGGCGGATTTATCGGACACCTTGCACGCACAGGTGATATTTCATTTGAAAACATGAAACGTGCTATCATCGTGGGTTCTGCAATGGCAAGTTTCTGCGTGGAGAAATTCGGTGCTACCAGGATGAAAGAGATTACCAAGGCAGATATCGATCGCAGGATCCAGCAATTCAAAGAACTTTCCAACTTCGAGATCGAGCTGGTTTAACCAGTCAGCGGGCAAGCACTACCACGGATTTCCATTTCCGGGTGCGGCCCTCCAGGTTAAACACACTCGTCAGTATGATATAGGGGCCGGGCGGATTCGCCCGGCCTTTTTCGTCAAGCCCGTCCCAGGTCCAGAAGCCCGAGGCTGCCAGCAGGTTACCCTGCTTCAACCGCCTGACCAGCCTGCCATGCAGGTTGAAAATGCTGAGATCCGCCACATAACCCGCGTCGGGCAATTCATAAAAGATAAAACACTGGTCATCCCGTCCGTCATTGTCAGGTGAAAACACCCCGGGCCGGATACTGACCATAACACCGCCTGCTGCATCCGGTGCCACCTGGGAATTACGATAACCTGGCGTGCCATAACCCACCGTTGATGCGGCCGAGCGCCAGTTGTGCGGATCCGAAGCAGGTGCGAGCGAATCGATCCGTTCAAGCGATACCCCTTCGCGATCACGTACCAGCGGGAAATGCCATTTTTCCGAATACCGCAGTTCATCAAGCAGGTTGCCCTGTGCATCCGTCAGCAAAACCGCACCCTTGTCATCGGGAAAGGAAGGCATGGAAGGCAACGTGATAATCTCCGATCCAGGGGGGCTGAAATAATGCAACGCCAGCCGGTTCGGGTCCGGTGTCACCACATAATAATCTCCCGGGAACCATAACCCCGGCCGCGGTGACAATGGTACAAGGTTATCCATTTCCCCCTGGCTGTTGCGGTTGCCGATCCGGTAGCGAGAGGGGTCAATCAGTGAAGGACCCGTATTCACCAGTTCCACATAATCATATCCGGATGACACCGGATTGAAGAGCACTTCATTGATCAGTAAACTGCCTGGTGGAGGGTCTGAAGGCAGGCCAAAACGTAAGACCGCGGGTTCGGTCACCCTGCCATCACAGGACACCTGCCCGTTGATGTTCAACCAGTACACTACCGCGGATAATATGGTGCCACCCAGGTTCAACTGTACCTGGTCAAATAACGGACCCACCGGTATGGCCCCCAGTATGGGCAGTCCTTCTATGT
>SEAD01000192.1 GCA_004173355.1 Chitinophagaceae bacterium
ATCTACACTATAGCAACATGCAATCTGAGACAAGATTTAAGGTAGTGATTGTCGGGATGCTGAAGTCAGAGACAACATGGCCGTTGGTGAAATGGACATAATTGAGGGCATAAGGCGTGACATAGAGTGCATCGATTGTGCCAGCGCCCTTAACAGGAGCCATTCGCTCGAATTGGAACAGCCAGCTTTGGTATCTAGGGCCAGATATGATGCAGCCCATTCTGCAGTGCAGACATGAAACATGGGCTCATAATCAAAACGGGCTGAGCGCCTCAGCTGGCTGAGCAGGTGATGCGTCACACCGGCAAGCATCTGCTGGTAGCCGGTTTGCTGCAGTCCTGCAATCTGTATCCCCTGTTCGAATAATGTCACCATCTGTTCATTGAAGCCGATGTCACTCACTGCCTGCGTTTCTGAAAAGAAGTCATTCTTTTTCAAACCTTCGGCATGTTCGCCATTAAACCCTATCCAGTATACCTGCCATCCGGTATCCTTCATGGGGTTGAACGTATGCCATTCTTCGGGAAAAAGACAGATCAGTGTGCCGGGTGTAACCCTGCATGGTTTTACATGGGCCGACTGGAACAGTCCTTCACCTTTCACAACATAAATCACCTGGTACTCGTGCAATACCCGTCCCTTCTGAGGATTAAACCAATAGGATGATGGATGGCCCGCAGGTGGGTAAGCCGTGTCTGGCGCGGTATCTTGGAAACCGACAGTTGTAACAAACAATCCCCACAACTGATCGAGTTCACTCGCTACAAGGTATTTCAGTTGTTCATGTTTTCCCATGTCTGGTATTGTGTCAGAATTCTAAATAAGTCAATCGTAAATCAAAATGGCAGGGCTAAAAATAGGATTAATCTTGTTAATCAATACAGATGATGTACATCTGAACGAGTACCAAAACTTGCCGATATGTTAAAAAAATTCAACGCAACAGGCTACTGCCGCGGCTTCCAGGGCAAACCCCTCCGCGCCTTATCCAGGATCACGTTACTGTCAGTCCTGTATTTCTTTTTATCAACAGCTGTCACCCATTCGCAGGGTACGCTCGTTAGTGGTACGGTCTATGACCAGGAGAATAAACCCGTATCCGGTGTATCAGTCCGCAACCAGCGAAACAATGCGGGTACCTCCACTGATAATAACGGCAAATTTGCCATCCAGGCAACAGCCGGGGACTCCATAATCCTGAGCGCTGTCAACTTCGAGGCTTTGTCTTTTGCCATCACCGGCGAATCATCTTACGAACTCCGGCTCACCCCAAGGGTATCGGAACTGAATGATGTGGTGGTGATCGGTTACGGCACCGCAAAAAAACGGGATGTGATCGGCGCTGTGTCCGTTGTGGATGTAGCGCGGCAGAAAGATATACCAATGACCAACGTCAGCCGGTTGCTGGTTGGACAGGCCCCGGGGGTCCAGGTGACTCAGAACACCGGTCGCCCGGGTGATGAGCTGAAAGTCAGCATCCGTGGGATCGGATCCCTGGGTGCAGGAAGCGATCCGCTGTATGTGGTGGATGGATTCCCGGTTGGATCTTCCGTGGGTCAAAACCTCAACCCCGCTGATATTGCGACCATCACTATCCTGAAGGATGCAGTATCCACTGCTATCTACGGGGCAAGGGCATCCAATGGGGTAGTGCTCATTACTACCAGGTCCGCGCAAGCCGGCAAGGTGAATGTGAGTTTCAATACCAGTTACGGTATCCAGAATATTCCCGATTCACGTACAACCAAAGTACTGAACGGGCCTGACTTCGCGCAGTTCCAGAAGGATATCTTCATGGATAAAATCCGCTACTTTGAAAACCGTGAACCAACTCTCGATGAAGTGCCGGAAGAATACCGTTATCCTGAGCAGACAGCATATTCCACCAACTGGTTTGATGCGATCCTGAATAAAAATGCTTCATTCCAGAACCATACCATCCAGCTTTCACAGGGCACGGGTAATATCCGTACGCTGGTATCACTGGGGTACCGGGACCAGGAAGGGGTTTTGATCAGAACCGGATATAAGAACTATTCCGCGCGGGCCAATATCGGCGGTAAAATCAACGACTTCATTGAAATGGGAGTCAACCTCAGCGGCTCCTATGCACGTCAGGCACTTGCTCCCAGTAGCGAAGGCCGGGGAAGTATCCTCGGGTCGACCCTGATCATGGATCCGCGCCACCCCATCTATAATGATGACGGATCGTATAACAATTATATCAAAGGCCTTAATACTTTCGGCTGGGGTAATCCGGTGCAGGCATTGAATGAAATCAAAAGCACGAGGGGAACGGGAAGTCTCCTGTCGAATGCGTTTCTCGATTTCCGGATCCTTCCGGGCCTGACGTTCCGCACGGCGGCGAATGTGAAACTGGATCACCAGACTTTTAAACAATTTGTGCCTTCAACCATGTCGGGTATGAATGCGCCCGCCCCGCAGAACGCTTCATTGAGTGAAAACGCAGTTAACTCACTGAACTATTCCACTGACCAGTTGCTCACATACACCCGCACAACCGGTGAACATAGTTTCACCGCAATGGCCGGTTATAATGCACAGGAGGAAACAGTAAAGAGTCTTTCCGGAAGCGGCAACACGTTTTCCTCCGACCAGATCCCTTATTTCGGCGCTGCATCGGTGCGTGATGTGGCCTCCGGTGAAAGCAGCTGGAGTTCGGTTGCCTGGTTCGGGCGACTGACCTATGCATTCCGCGATAAGTACCTGCTCAATGGTACATTCCGCCGGGAAGGGAATTCCCGTTTTGGTGCAGACAACAAATACGGAACCTTCCCGGCCGTGTCTGCGGGCTGGAGGATTTCAAAAGAAAAATTCATGCAGGGGATTTCCTGGCTCAACGACCTTAAATTGCGCGGCAGCTGGGGTATCACCGGCAACAGCAATATCGGGATCTACCCCGGTACCGCTTACATGAATGCCGCAGGATATACGCTGGGCGGGGCTTTTGCAAGCGGACAGGTGATCAGTTCATTTGCGAACTCCAGTCTCCGCTGGGAAAAGTCGAACCAGACCGATCTTGGCCTCGACCTGCTTGCCTTCAACGGTAAGATCAGTTTCGGGTTCGATTATTACAAACGTATCACCCGTGATATGCTGCTGCCGGTGCAGTTGCCTGCGATTGCGGGATTCACCACTACGTTTACCAATATCGGGAAAGTGGAAAACACCGGGTATGAATTCACACTCGGATATAAAACCAATCTCTCCCGGGATATCAGTGTATTTGCCAACGGCAATATTTCATTCAACAATAACAAGGTGCTGGAGATCCGCGGTGAGAATGACCAGTTGCTGAATGGGGAATACTACAGCGGTTTTAATATATCGAGAGTAGGCCGTCCGATCGGAATGCTGTATGGCTTCCAGGTACTGCGCATATTCAATACCCAGGCGGAAATTGACCGGGCACCCACGCAGGATGGTGCAATCCCGGGTGTGTACCAGTATCTTGACGCCAACGGCGATGGGGTGATTTCGTACGACAACCAGGATATGGTGGAAATTGGCAACCCGACGCCCAAAGTGATCTGGGGTTTCAGCACCGGTGGTAACTATAAAAATTTCGACCTGAGCATCCTGCTTACCGGTGCGCATGGTTATGAGATCTACCGCAATATCGAATCGTCTACCATGAATATGGATGGCATATTCAATGTCCTCGAGGATAGCAAGCTCCGCTGGCGGTCGGCGCAGAATCCCGGTAACGGGCGTTTTGCCACCAGCAATACCTGGAAGTGGGCGCGTGAGACCAATTCACGGTATGTGTACAGCGGCAGTCATGTATGGGTGAAAAATATTTCGCTCGGGTATGCTTTGCCTTCATCGGTGATGAAGAAAAACTCACTGCGTGTTTTCCTGAGTGCCGATAACCTGTTGCTGATAACAAAGTTCCCGGGTAATAACCCCGAGATTAATAACCGTGGCGGCATCAACCCCGGTCAGGATGATGAAGCGTACCCGGTGGCCAGGACTATTTCCGCAGGAGCAACCCTCACCTTTTAAAACGATTGTCATGAAAAAATTGATCTATAGTCTTTTTGCGCTTTCACTTGTGTCCTGCAGCAAGGACTATCTCTACAAGAATGACCCCACGCGTCTTTCATCGGAAGGGTTTTATAAAAATGCGACCGAGATGAACCAGGCCCTTGTGGGGTCGTACAGCCAACTGCAGGATGTGATCAGCGACCAGTGGCTGCTGAATGAAATGATTGCGGATAACACAACGGTGGATTTCAATCCAGGTGACCGTGGATTTGCCTATCGTCATGAAGGGTATGAGTACTGGACCATTACGTCGAATAATTCCGTGAACACTGCGATGTACAACCGGTATTACAACGCGGTTTATAACGTCAACAGCGGTTTGATGCGGCTTGCCGGTTCCGCAACCGTTCCGGATGCAGACAAGGCCCCGATTGAAGGGCAGTTCCGGTTCCTCCGGGCATACTACTATTTCCAGCTGGTGCAGTATTACGGCGACCTGATCCTGGTGCTTGAGCCATTCAGCGATCCGTCGAAGGCGTATGAATTCAACCGCGTTCCGGCGGCGGAAGTGTACACACAAATCGAAGCCGACCTTTCCGCTGCCGTGGAAAAGCTGCCGCTTACATTTGGTGCCTCACAGGCTGGAAGGATAACAAAAGGGGCTGCACTCGGCCTGCTTGGAAAAGTGTATCTCACCCAGAAAAAATACCCGCAGGCAATCACGGCATTGAATCAGGTAACAGGTTATTCACTGAATGCTGACTATGCAGATAATTTTGATCCTGCTTTGAAGAACGGTCCGGAATCGCTGTTTGAAGTGCAGTATGATGGCAGCAGCACCCTGGGGGAATGGAGTGGTTTCATTTATGTATTTGGTCCGCGCGAATCGGGTGGTGCTGTAACGGGCTTCCCGCAGAGCAATCCATCCGGATGGAATATCCCCACAAAGGATATCATCGCCGCATATGAACCGGGTGATCTGCGGAAGGAAGCTTCGGTGGGGCTGGATTATACCCGCCCGGTTACCAATGAAGTGGTGCCCTATATCCGGAAGTATGCCCATCCGCATGCGGTGTATGGAAGGAGCAATGATAACTGGCCGGTCCTTCGTTATGCCGATGTGTTATTGATGCTTGCTGAGGCGATCAATGAAGAAAGTGGTCCGGGTACAGATGCCTACACCGCACTCAACCTGGTAAGGCAGCGTGCCGGCCTGGCGCCACTTGCGGGGCTTGATAAGGCCGGTTTCCGCGCAGCAGTACTGAAAGAACGCCGGGTTGAACTGGCTTTTGAGAACTGGCGCTGGTTTGACCTGAAACGTACCAATACCAGCGAGGAACTGGCCACAATACTGAATGCGCATGGTGCCGCCGAACGGGCCAACCCCACAGTAAGCCGGCAGGGGATCCCGTTTTCCGCAACGGATTATGTATTTTCAGGTTACGAGGCGCTCTATCCGATCCCTGCCGATGAGCTTCTCATAAATAAAAACCTGACGCAGAACCCCGGCTATTGATAAGCATTATCGCTTCGTTTGTTTAACCCGTAAAAAAGTATCAGTGAAAACAGTTTTGTTATGGCTTGCAGGCATGGTGTGTTGTTTTGCAGCCAAGGGCCAGGTAATCAATTTTGATAAAACAGGCAGGCAGCTGGTGAAGTTTGACCAGCTGGGTAATGCCGTGGATGCGCATGACGGCGAGATAGCTGTGTTCAACGGGGTGTATTACCTGTATGGAACCAGTTATGATTGTGGATATGAATGGGGTAATAAGGAAGGTCCGTTCTGCGGGTTTAAAGTATATGCTTCAACCGACATGAAAAACTGGGAAGACAAGGGTTTTTTGTTTGATGCAAAAACGGAAATCTGGCAGACCCGATGTAACGGTAAAACGTATGGCTGTTACCGGCCGCATGTGGTGTTCAATAAAAAGACAAAGCAGTATGTGTTATGGATAAATGTATATGACAACGTGGTGGGTTACCGCGTTTTTACATCGCCAACACCAGCGGGTCCGTTTATCGAAGCAGCCGAACCAACGCTGGCGGTGAATGCCGACAAACCGGCCGCGGGTCTCAACAACGGCGATCATGACACTTTTGTAGATGATGACGGTACTGCCTACCTGGCTTATACCGACTGGCGTGCAAATGGCGCCATTATTATCGAACAGCTGAGTGATGATTACCTGACAGGTACAGGTAAACACGTGAAGTCGGTGACGGCTGAAAAAACAGAGGCTCCCTGCCTTTTCAAAAGGGATAAAATGTATTACGTGGTGTATTCCGATCCGAACTGCGGGTATTGTCCAGGCACCGGCAGTTCGTATAAAACAGCTGCTTCCCCACTTGGTCCGTGGTCGGAGCCAATCAGCATCAGTAACAATTCGTGCGGGGGACAACCTTCATTTGTGTCGGTGCTGAAGCTCGACAGTGAAACAGTATTCCTGTATGGCAGTGATCTCTGGAATAATGCGGCGAAAAATGAAGCGCTCGCCAATTATTACTGGGCCCCGCTTGCCTTTGACGGCAATGGCGCGATCCGGCCGCTTTTATGCAGTGACCAGTACCGCGTTCCGAAATCCAGTGGCAAAGCGATCACATCGCGTGTGCCGGTCCAGGAGGATGCTGCTGGTTTCAGTGTAAAGGACTCAATAAACGCCGGGCTCAGTTTGGCGCAATCATTTACCAATAAAAAGCAAGGCAGGTTGTCAGGTCTCGACCTCACGCTCTTTAAAAATAAATATCCCGATGCCGGATTGCTGGTGGAGCTGTTCGAAGC
>SEAD01000193.1 GCA_004173355.1 Chitinophagaceae bacterium
TTATTCTTTGCCAGCTCTTCGGGTGTGCCTTCAAACAACACCCGTCCGCCACCATCACCCCCTTCAGGGCCGATATCAATCACGTGGTCGGCCACCTTGATCACATCCATATTATGTTCGATTACCAGCACACTGTTACCCCTGTCCACCAGCTTATTCAGCACGTCCAGCAGGTGACTGATATCCTGGAAATGTAAACCGGTAGTGGGTTCATCAAGGATGTAAAATGTTTTTCCCGTATCCCGTTTGCCAAGTTCAGTGGAAAGCTTCACCCGCTGCGCCTCGCCACCACTAAGGGTTACAGCCGACTGTCCCAGCGTGATATACCCGAGGCCTACGTCCTCCAGCACTTTGATCTTGCGGTAAATAAAGGGCACCGGCTGGAAAAACTGCACCGCTTCTTCCACCGTCATATCGAGTACATCCGCAATCGATTTACCCTTGTAACGGATCTCGAGTGTCTCGCGGTTGTAACGTTTGCCATTACATTTTTCGCAATGCACATATACATCCGGCAGGAAGTTCATTTCAATCACCCGCATACCCCCACCCTCACACACTTCACAGCGACCACTTTTCACATTGAATGAAAAACGCCCGGCGTTGTATCCCCTGATTTTTGCTTCGGGCACAGAAGCAAACAGCGTCCTGATTTCTGTAAAGAAACCACAATAGGTAGATGGGTTACTCCGGGGAGTACGGCCAATCGGAGACTGGTCGATCTCAATCACCTTATCGATATGTTCAAGCCCTTTTACATTTTTATATTCAAGCGGCGACACCCTCGATCCATACGCATGCGTCGAAAGGATCGGGTACAGGGTTTCATTGACCAGGGTCGACTTGCCACTGCCGCTCACGCCCGATACCACGATAAACTTACCGAGCGGGAACTTCACATCCACCTTCTGCAGGTTATTGCCATTCGCCCCTTTTAGTTCGAGCACTTTACCATTGCCCTTGCGCCGTTCTGCAGGCACGGGGATCCGAAGCCGTCCGGAAAGGAACCCGGAAGTGATTGTGTCAAGCTTCAGCATCTCCGCCGGCTTTCCCTGGGCTACCACACGGCCGCCATGGAATCCTGCCTTCGGACCAATATCAATCAGGTGGTCGGCTGCGAGCATGATATCCTTGTCATGTTCCACCACCAGCACACTGTTGCCGATATCACGCAGGTTTTTCAGCGCCTCGATCAGTCGCTGGTTGTCACGCTGGTGCAGTCCGATCGATGGCTCATCAAGGATATAGGTAATACCCTGCAGCTGCGAACCGATCTGCGTGGCAAGCCTGATCCGCTGTGACTCGCCACCACTGAGGGTTTTGGAACTCCTGTTTAGCGTCAGGTAAGTCAGTCCGACATCCAGCAGGAATGAAATCCGCTCGCGTATTTCCTTCAGCAGTTCCTTTGCAATCGTCTTCTGTTTGTTGCTGATCCGCAGTTCGATACCATCCAGCCATGCGGCGAGGTTATCCAGATTGAGTTCACTGATCTCGGAAATATTGCGGCTGTCCACACGGAACCATAAGCTTTCCTTCCTCAACCTCGCCCCATTACAGGTACCACAGGGCTGCAGCTGCATATACCCTTCCGCCCATTCACGCAGGCCTTCACTGTATCCATTATTGAACCAGCGTTTGAGCATATTCACCACACCTTCATACGGGGCCTGCGGATCATACTTTATATTTTCGAAATCAATTTCTTCCTCAATCCCCTCTTCGTTGCCGTACAACAGGATATTGAGTGATTTCTGCGGAATGTCTTTCAACGGTTTGGTCAGCGAAATTTTATTCTTCTTTGCAATCTCCTGTGCCTGGCGGAATACAGAAGCCTCGCGCTCCTCGCCCAACGGTGCAATACCACCCTCACTTACGCTCAGTTCCGTATCCGGCAATACCGCTTCCATGTTTACCAGGAATGTGGTGCCAAGACCCCTGCAGGTCGGACAGGCACCGTATGGTGAGTTGAATGAAAACGAATTCGGGGAAGGCTCTTCATAGCTGATGCCTGTGTCGGTACACATCAGCATTTTTGAATACTGCACCAGCTCATCCTTTGCAGATGAAGGATCTTCCTTCCTGGTGCCCGCTTTTCGTTTTGCCACCGGCGCCGGCTCATCTGCTGACACGAGCAGGAACACCAGGTCCTTGCCCAGTTTCAGCGCCTGCGAGAGGCTCTGACCGAGTCGCGTACGGGATTCACCATTCACCTGCAGGCGATCCACCACCAGTTCGATATCATGGATCTTGTAACGGTCAACCTGCATCTTCGGCACCAGCTCCATCACTTCCCCGTCCACGCGTACACGGAGGTATCCTTTCTTTCGTACGTCTTCGAAGAGTTCCCGGTAATGGCCTTTACGCCCGCGCACAAGTGGCGCCAGGATACTGATACGCCTGTCATCAAACCGCTCGTATATATTGTTCACGATTTCATCCTCACTCCACTTCACCATCAGTTTGCCGGTATTGTATGAATACGCTTCACCAATACGTGCATACAGCAACCGGAAGAAGTCATAGATCTCCGTGATGGTGCCCACCGTTGAACGCGGGTTCTTGTTGGTTGTTTTCTGTTCAATGGAAATAACGGGTGAAAGACCGGTGATCTTATCCACGTCAGGGCGTTCCATATCACCGATAAACTGACGTGCATAGGCACCAAACGTTTCCATATACCGCCGCTGGCCTTCCGAATAAATTGTATCAAATGCCAGCGATGATTTCCCGCTGCCACTGATGCCGGTGATTACCACCAGCTGGTTTTTGGGTATACTGATATCTATGTTTTTGAGATTGTGAACGCGCGCACCGAACACATCAATGCTTTCGTCTTTCAGCATGGTACCACTCCTTGTTTTATTATTCCTGTTAACAGCCTGCAAAGATAAACCAGGCCGCCCTACCGGCCTGTTTTAAAAAAGGAATCAAAAAGCCGGCCGGATGCACTATTGAGAACCAGTTGATTAAGAATTTTTAGCAAGCTTTAGCAGTAAAACTGAATTCTGGCACAATATTTAAAAGGAATGGGGCGAAACCACGAATCAATCATTTTAAAAAATAGTCATTTTATGAAAAGAACCGCAATTATAACCGGCATTGCTTTCCTCGCAATGAGTGCTACAGTGAACGCACAGACTGATTCAACAATGAAAACTGTTGACTCAACAGTTACAGGACGTCCCGCGACAAACGACAAGTATAACAACTGGAGCTCCGATCAGTATAAGATGCAGCCAATGCCGGAAGGTATCACCCAGGATAAAGTATTCCCTGTAGTTGGCCGCTATGATCTTACCGATAAAGAAGGCACACAATCACAGGTAAGCATCAGCCTTGATGAAACCAACAAAGGTTTCGTGTGGGTAGACGGACTGCCACAGGGCCGTATCAAAGCGATCCTGCGCAAATCACCTGCGACCTACAAAATCCCTGCACAGAAACTGGGAGAAGAAAAAGATGCGAAGAGCATTGCGGAAGGTGTGATGATTTATGATAAAGATGCAAACCTGCTGAATGTATGTATTGGTTGCACCTTTGATAACGAAAATCCAGGCATCGCATTCCAGCCAGCTGATGCTGCAGTAACGGAAGAAGCAGCTGCAACAGATGCCACGGCAAAAAAAGCAAAAACAGCGAAGACTGCAAAAACTGCCAAGTCTAAAGTTGCCAAGGTGAAACCTGTACATTACAGCGGAACCAAAGTGATCGAGCAGACAGCAGTAGCTACGCCGGTTCAATAAGGACTTTCTTAATCCACTCTATTTAAAAAAGACAGGTTGCCAACAGCAGCCTGTCTTTTTTGTTAAAAGAAAATCAACGGAAAATATTTGGAGCGGGAGTGGTTCCGCAACTATATTTGCCGGAGTTCTTTACCAGCGGCACGAGCCGTAACTTATCAAGAAAGGCAGAGGGTATGGCCCTGTGAAGCCTTGGCAACCTATTTTCCCGGCAGGGACAATAAGGTGCCAATTCCATCCGTGTAACCACGGAAAGATAAGTCAGATCCCAAGCTTGAACAGTCTAACTAACTATATCTTAAGCCCGTCTGATTTATCGACGGGCTTTTTTATGTCCCTTCCTTTCCTGGCAAGCGTAACGAACGATCATTACTGATTCAAAAAAGAATTTTGACAGAAAGGCACCAGTCTATTATTTTTGTAGGGTAACGCATCCGACGCGTTCTGATTCAACATGGCAGTAAACACCAACATATCTTTTAGCTCCGCGAGCTGTTGTTGCCTGTCCTGTATGTGCTGACATCACCACCCTGCCCGAATACCAGGCATTCCTCCTTTCCGGATTTATTTCTTTTTTTATAATTATTAAACCCAAATCTCATGGCAGAGAAACTGCGCTTTGAAACACTCCAGCTGCACGCCGGACAGCAAATCGACCCTACAACCAAGGCAAGGGCGGTACCGGTGTACCAGACTACTTCCTATGGTTTTGACAACGCCGATCATGCTGCGGATCTCTTCGGGCTACGTGCTTTCGGTAATATCTACAGCAGGATCATGAACCCCACTACCGATGTGTTTGAGCAGCGCATCGCAGCCCTGGAAGGCGGCGTGGCAGCCCTGGCAACTGGTTCCGGCCAGGCGGCGCAGTTCCTTGCACTGAACAATATCCTGCAGGCGGGTGACAATTTTGTGAGCTCTGCCTATATCTACGGGGGTACGTACAACCAGTTCAAGGTCGCGTTCAAACGTCTTGGTATAGAGGTCCGTTTCGCCGACCAGGATGATCCGGCATCGTTTGAAAAATACATCGACGGGAAAACAAAAGCCATCTACCTGGAAACGATCGGTAACCCGAAACTGGCCATCCCTGATTTTGAAAAATTTGCAGCGATTGCCAAAAAACATGACCTCCCACTGATTGTTGACAACACATTCGGTGCAGGCGGTTACCTGTTCCGCCCACTGGAACACGGTGCCAATATCGTGGTGGAGTCGGCAACCAAATGGATTGGTGGCCATGGCACCACTATCGGTGGTGTGATCGTTGACGGGGGGAATTACAACTGGGGCAATGGCAAGTTCCCGCAGTTCACCGAACCATCCGAAGGATACCATGGCCTGAAGTTCTGGGATACCTTTGGTGAAGGCAACCCGCTTGGATTACCCAATATCGCATTTGTGATCCGCGCGCGCGTGGAAGGACTGCGTGACTTCGGTCCCTCACTTGCGCCATTCAACTCTTTCCTGTTGATCCAGGGTCTCGAAACCCTCTCCCTTCGGGTAGAGCGCCACATACAAAATACGCTGGCACTCGCGAAATGGCTGGAATCACACAAGTCGGTGGAATTTGTCTGGTACCCCGGACTGGAAAGCAGTCCCTACCACCAGCTTGCAAAAAAATACCTGCCCAACGGTGCCGGTGGTGTACTGCAGTTTGGTATCAGGGGCGGGCTGGAAAGCGGTCGCCATTTTATCAACAACCTCAAACTCGTCAGCCACCTGGCCAACGTGGGGGATGCAAAAACGCTTGCGATCCATCCCGCATCCACCACACACGAACAGCTCAGCGACGAAGAACGCGAAAAAGCCGGTGTGCTGCCCAACCTGGTCCGCATCAGTGTAGGTCTCGAACATATCGATGATATCAAAAATGATTTCGAACAGGCTTTCAGCAGTATCCCTGCAAAATAGAAAGCTTTTTAACAGCCCCGCCCGGGTGATTGCCTGAACAATCGCCCGGCGCCCGGGTTAAACAGGACGAACAACTTGACACAGTTATTTACATACAACGAAACATTTACCCTCGAATCCGGTGACAGCCTGCCGCGACTGCAGCTCGCCTATTCCACTTATGGCGAACTGAATGACCGGCGCAATAACGTGATCTGGATTTTCCATGCGCTTACGGCCAACAGTAACCCGGTGGAATGGTGGCCCGGACTGGTAGGTGACGGCCGCTTTTTTGATCCTGCGAAATATTTTATCATTTGTGTCAATAAACCAGGGAGCCCCTATGGCAGCAGCTCACCGGTCAGTACCAACCCTGCTACCGGCGAACCCTATTATGACAGTTTTCCCGTATTCACTATCCGGGATATCATCCGGGGTTTCCGGTTGCTGAAAAACCATCTCGGTATCAGTGAAATACTGGCCGGCCTTGGCGGCAGTACCGGTGGCATGCAACTGCTCGAGTGGGCCATCATGGAGCCTTCGCTTTTCCGGCACATCGTACCCATCGTCACCAATGCAGCCTTATCCCCCTGGGGAATCGCCTTCAATGCCTCCCAGCGAATGGCGATCGAAGCAGACAGCAGCTGGCTGGAACACCGGCCGGATGCGGGCCAGAAAGGACTGGCTGCCGCACGTTCCATCGCACTGTTGTCCTATCGCCATTACAATGGATACGATATCACCCAGTCGCGCGACAAATCATTTGTGGCACTTACACCGGATACCGTATTTGCAGCCGATAACTACCAGCGGTACCAGGGCATGAAACTGGTCAACCGATTCAATGTGATCTCGTACTATCGTCTCACCCAGGCAATGGACAGCCATGATGTTGGCCGCGGCCGTGAAGGCGGTGTGAAAGGCGCACTGGCGCAGATCACCGCACGCACCCTGGTGATCGGGATAAAATCAGATGTGCTCTACCCGATCAGTGAACAGGAATTCCTGCGCGATCATATCAATGGTGCAGGACTGTTATCCATCGCCAGCGATTTCGGGCACGATGGCTTCCTGCTGGAATACGAAAAAATTGAACAGGCCCTGGCCGGATTTATCGACAGCCGGGCATCCAACAAT
>SEAD01000325.1 GCA_004173355.1 Chitinophagaceae bacterium
AAACAAATACTGTACATCCGCCTCGCTCAGGTTCTTCACAAAGTTTTCTTCGGCATGCACCAATCCTTCTGATATGTTGGCTTTCTTCTGTTGCAATAAGACCATTTTCTCTTCGATGGTATCCTTGCACAGCATCTGGTAAGCAAAGATATTCTTGGTCTGCCCGATCCGGTGCGTACGGTCGATCGCCTGCTGCTGTACGGCCTGGTTCCACCAGGGATCTACCAGGAATACATATTCCGCGGCGGTCAGGTTCAGACCGGCATTACCGGCTTTCAGGCTGATGAGGAAGATATTGGTTTTATTTTCCGGTGCCTGGAATTGCTCTACCATTTCCTTTCTTTGCGCCAGCGGCGTGTCCCCATCGAAATGATAATAGGCGTGTCCTTGATTACGACAGGCCTGCGCGATCAAATGCAGCATGCCTTTAAACTGTGAGAAGACCAGCATCTTTTTATCTTTCAGTTTTTCCATTTGCTCCAACAATAATTCGAGTTTCACTGAAGCGTTTTCTGCTTTATATTCCTCTAACAACTGCGGCGCGGCACAGATCTGTCTTAATTTTAAGATCGCCTGCAGGATGTTCAGTTTGCTGCCGCCCAGTCCCTGGTTGCTGATGTCCAGGAAGATGCTTTCGCCCACCTGTGTTTTGACTGCTTCATACAAAATCTGCTGGCGTTCATTCATCTGGCACCAGAGGATACTTTCTGTCTTTTCAGGCAGGTCAACTGCCACCTGTTTTTTATCTCTTTTAAGCAGGAATGGTCCTACGATCTGCTGCAATTGCTGCATTTTGTATTCATTGGCATCTTTATCGATTGGTTGCGCATATTCTTTCTTAAAGAATTCCAGGCTGCCCAGCAGTCCCGGTACGAGGAATTCCATCTGGGAGTAGATGTCGGCTGTATTATTCATGATGGGTGTGCCGGTCAGGGCAATGCGCATGTCCGCTTCTAGTTGGAGCAAAGCCTTTGTCGTTAAGGCCTGTGTATTTTTGATGTTCTGGCTTTCATCCGCTACCACTACATCCCATTTGATGGCCGTGAGTTGTTCAATATCGTTACGCAGGGAACCATAAGATACGATCAGGATGTTATAGCCGCCGGAGAAATACTCTCCCAGGTTGCGTTGTGCCCCATTATGGATCTTAGCGCTTAATTGCGGCGCAAATTTCCGGAGCTCGTTCTGCCAGTTGAACACTAAGGTCATCGGGCAACTGATCAGGATATGTGCATCGGGGTTTTGCTCGATTGCCCGGCAGAGATAAGCGATGGTCTGCAGGGTCTTGCCCAGGCCCATATCATCGGCCAGGCAGGCCCCGGCGCCGATCTCGGCCAGCAGGCTGATCCATTCAAAACCTTTTTGCTGGTAATGTCGCAATTCGGCATTGAGCGTGGCCGGCAACGGATA
>SEAD01000326.1 GCA_004173355.1 Chitinophagaceae bacterium
CTGGTTCAGCCGGCGGGAACATATCCTTGTCTATCCGGTTGGACTGGCTGGCACGATCATCTACGTCTACATCAGCCTCAAGGCGCACCTTCCGGGCGAAGCCATTGTTAACTTCTTTTACAGTGTAATGAGTATCTATGGATGGTACCTCTGGAGCCGTCGTAACCAGCAGCAGGAGCTCGTGGTGCACATTACGCGGTCAGACAGGACCATGTGGCACTACCAGCTGCTCTTTTTTGCGGGCTGTTATTTATTGCTGCTCCTCTCCCTTACATTCCTGCATCGCTTTTTCAATGAGTCCATCCCCTGGGCCGATTCGCTTGCTTCGGCAACTGCTTTCACCGGGATGTGGCTGATGACCAGGAAAAAAGTAGAGAGCTGGTACTGGTGGATTGCGACCAATATCGCATCGGTGCCGCTGTATTTTGTAAAAGGGTATGTGTTCACCAGCGTGTACTACCTCATCCTCCTGCTGATGGCATTCTGGGGACTCCGTACCTGGCAGAAAAAAGCCATTGCCCAATCAGTGGCCCGTCCTTAACTTGCCGGTATGGATGTTCGGAAAATCGTGATCCTCGGACCGGAAAGCACCGGGAAAAGTGTGCTCTGCCAGCAACTCGCTGAACACTACAATACCATCTGGTGCCCCGAATATGCGCGGGAGTACCTTCTCAAGTATGGAACTGCTTACAATTATGACGACCTGCTCACCATCGCACAGCAGCAACTGAAACTGGAAGATGAGTACACCGAACGGGTACGGTCACTTCCTCCTTCAGCCAACGGCCAGCGGATGCTGTTCATTGATACCGATATGTATGTGATGAAAGTCTGGTGTGAATTTGTGTTCAACAACTGCCATCGTTTCATCCTCGACCAGATCATCGAAAGGGAGTACGACCAGTACCTGCTCTGCAATACCGACCTGCCCTGGGTAAAAGATGAACTGAGGGAATATCCCGACCTCGAAAACCGGGTGAAACTGTTTTATATGTACAAGGACCTGATGGTAAACCAGTCCACGCCATGGACCGAAGTGTTTGGCAGTTATGATGAACGCTTGCCGGTTGCCCTCGGTGCCGTGGAAAAAATGCTGGAGGGGAAATAGATCATTTTTTCACCGCCTTCCCTTCACCGATCAGCGCAGCGATATCCGGATCAGGACGGAGGAATCGCATCTGCACCATGATCTCGCGTGAGCGGCGCTGCATGTATGCTGAAGGGGGTTTGACCTTATACCGTTTGGGACTTGGAAGGCAGGCCGCAATAAGAGCCGCTTCCTGTGCGGTGAGTTCAGCTGCAGATTTGTTGAAATAAATATTGGCAGCACGTTCGATCCCGAAGATGCCATCACCCATTTCAATTACGTTCAGGTACATTTCGAGGATCCGCTCCTTGTTCCACA
>SEAD01000327.1 GCA_004173355.1 Chitinophagaceae bacterium
GATTCCGAGGGCTGGCCTTCAAAAAGTGCAACCGGACGGTCCTTTAGTGCCGATACTTCCCAAAGGGCCTGCCTGCGGTCTAGGCCCATCGAGCGGAAAGCATCCGCATCGGCAAGTTTTTCCATTGCCCCCATTGAAACACCTGTATCCAGCAGGGAATGTAGGTTAGGGTAGCCAGATCCCCTTCCCAAGACCAAGGCCTCGATGTCCTTTTCCTTGATCCCGTCAATTTGCCTAAAGCCCAATCTCAGCGCACAATACTTGCCCGATTTTTCCTGCAGGAAATTATCCCAAAGCGAAACGTTCACATCAATCTCCCTGACTTCAACCCCATGGTTTCTGGCATCGATGACCAGCTGGGCTGGCTGGTAAAAGCCCATCGGAAGCGAGTTCAGGATCGCGCAGGCAAAAATATCGGGGTAATAACATTTCATCCAGCAGGACACATAGACCAGCAGGGCAAAACTTGCTGCGTGGCTTTCTGGAAACCCATAGGATCCAAATCCCTCCAGCTGCTTGAATACCCGTCTTGCAAATTCCTCGGTATAACCTCTGGAGGTCATACCGTCAACAAGCTGCTTTTCGAATTTGGTCACCATGCCGTGCATCTTAAAGGTAGCCATACTTCTGCGCAGTTCATCTGCTTCGGCAGGGGTGAAGCCAGCAGCAACGATGGCGATTTTCATCGCCTGTTCCTGAAAGAGCGGTACGCCAAGGGTCTTGCCCAGGATGTCCTCGAGTTCCTTGGACGGATATGATACAGGCTCTTCGCCATTTCTCCGCCTTAAATAGGGATGCACCATATCCCCTTGAATGGGTCCAGGGCGTACGATGGCAACCTCGATCACCAGGTCATAGAAACATTGGGGACGTAGGCGAGGAAGCATCTGCTGCTGCGCCCGACTTTCGATCTGGAATACCCCAATGGTATCGGCATGGGAAATCATCTCATAGACCTTCGCATCATCTTCTTTGTTGATCGAGGCTAGGGTGAGGTCGAGGTCATAATGTTTTTTCGCCAGGTCAAACCCCTTCCGGATGCAGGTGAGCATGCCCAGCGCTAGTACGTCAATTTTCAAAAAGCCTAGTGCATCGATGTCGTCCTTGTTCCACTCGATATTGGTACGGTCTTCCATACGGGCATGGAAAATGGGGCAGAGGTCGGTCAGTTTGCCGCGTGTGATCACAAAACCTCCGGTATGCTGGCCTAATTGCCTCGGAAAGCCCATCATCTGTTTTGTCAAATCCAAAACCTTTACCAGTAGCGGGTCCCTTGGATTTAAACCTTGTTCGGTTACCCGATTACTTTCAAACCATTCATCGGTGAATTCCCAGATGGAGGCATTAAGCCGGTCGATGGTATCGGTGGAAAGCCCCATTGCCTTGGCCACGTCGCGAAG
>SEAD01000194.1 GCA_004173355.1 Chitinophagaceae bacterium
ACCTTTCTCGGCTGCAAGTTTTTTTGCAAGTGGTGAGGCGATCAGGCGGCCATTGGAAGACGCGTTGCTTTCATCAGCTGTTTCTTCCGGTGCGCTTTCCTGAGGCGCTTCTTCTTTGGGCTGTTCAGCAGGGGCAGCGCCGCCGCCTTTCACCAGCTCGGAAATGTCTTCGTCCTTGTTGCCGATGATAGCCAGCAGGTCATTCACCTGGAGTTTACCACCGGGTTCGGTTCCGATATGCAGGAGGGTGCCATCTTTGTAGCTTTCGAGTTCCATGGTGGCTTTATCGGTCTCCACCTCGGCGAGCAGGTCGCCTTTTTTCACTGTATCACCTACTTTCTTATGCCAGGCAGCAATAACCCCTTCGGTCATCGTATCACTCAATCTGGGCATTAATATAGATTCAGCCATGTACCTTAAAATTTTGCCGAAATTAAGATAAATTGGTGAAAGAAAGGCGGGTAAAACAGGTTGGTAACTAGTAGTCGAGGTCCAGTTTGAGCCTTTCCTTCAACTCCCGCACCAGCGGGTACTGTTCGGACATTTTAAGGAATTGCTGGGTTGAGGAAAGTGGGGCATCCTCGATTATCCTTACCTCCTGGATTTCAGAAATGACTACGGCATACCTCAATGCCTTGTTCCGCAGTTCGGCCCGCAGGAAATCAAAGAGGTTATTCCGTTCCTGTTCGATGAATTTCTGCTCAATCCCGTTGGCAGTCTCCACTTCAAAGGAATTTTCATCCGTGATCCGGAGCTTGGCGAGCTGGAAGGAGGGCACTGCGGGACTGCGTTTCTCTTTTAAGCCCGTGATATATTTTTCCCAGGCCGTGCTGAGTACTTCCGTCGTGAGGGCTTCATTGGCTACCTGGTTTGCACTGGAATTGCCTTTGAACTGCTGCCGGATCTGGTCCAGTGCGGAAACCTTGCCGCTGACGGGTTTTGTGGCTGGTGTTGTTGCAGCAGTTGACGGAGCCTGTGTCGCCGGCGCAACGATGGCAGTACCGCCGGCAGTTGCGGTAGCTGCTTTCGCAGTGGCGGGTGCCTTTACTGCGTTATTGCCGGATGGATCAGCCGGAACCCTTCCGGTTGGTTCAGTTACTGTCCTGGTAGCCGGTTCAGGTGTCTGACGGCGCGCCGACGGTTGTTCGATCACCAGTTTTTCCCCGCCTTGCTCTTCTTTCAGTTCGAATGGCCGGATCTGGCGGAAGGCAAGGGGTTTTACTGTATCAAGGAGTTTTTTTTTACTTACCCCGGTGCCGTCACCCGTGAGCTCGAGTGCCTGCCGCAGGTAGCAGAGCCTGATCAATGCCAGTTCCACATGCAGTCGTTTGTTGCGGGCGGATTTGAAACTGATTTCGGCTTCGCTGAGGATATTCAGCGAGCTGAGCAGTATTGCGGCGGGAGTATCCTTTGCCACGGCATGATACCTGTCACGGAAACTTTCCACCGTTTCCAGCAAAACAGCCGCTTTGGGATCTTTGCACACCAGCAGGTTGCGGATGAATTCCGCAAAACCATTCAGCACGGTATCCCCTTCAAAACCTTTCCGGTTGATGGAGTCAAAAAGCAGCATGGCGGACGCGAGATCCTGGGTGAGCATGCTGTCGAGCAATTTGAAATAATGGTCCTCGTCGAGGATATTCAGGTGTTCGAGCGTATTGGTATAGGTGAGCTGGCCGCCGGTAAAACTTACAATCTTGTCCATGATGCTGAGTGCATCCCGCATACAGCCCTCACTTTTCTGCGAAATAACCTGCAGGGCGGCTTTTTCGGCATCCACGTCTTCCTTGCTGCAGATCTCCTGCAGGTGTTCCACGGTATCGTCGATCGTGATCCGTTTAAAATCAAAAATCTGGCATCGGCTCAGGATGGTCGGCAGGATTTTATGTTTTTCCGTCGTGGCCAGGATAAAGATCGCATAGGGCGGCGGCTCTTCGAGCGTTTTCAGGAAGGCGTTGAAGGCTGAGGAGCTGAGCATGTGTACCTCATCAATGATATACACTTTGTATTTGCCGGCCTGCGGCGCGAAACGGACCTGCTCTACCAGCGAGCGGATATCATCCACCGAGTTGTTGGATGCGGCATCCAGCTCATGGATATTCATTGAAATCCCATCGTTGAATGAAACGCAGGAGTGGCAGGTATTACAGGCTTCGCCTTCTTTTGTCTGGTTTTCGCAGTTGATCGTTTTTGCAAGGATCCGGGCACAGGTGGTTTTCCCCACACCCCGCGGACCGGTAAACAGGAAGGCATGTGCCAGCTGGTTGTTCCTGATCGCGTTTTTCAGCGTTGTGGTGATATGCGCCTGTCCGACCACGGTGTCAAAAGTCTGTGGCCTGTATTTCCTTGCTGAAACGATGAATTTGTCCATAATCAGTATCACTCCCCCGGTCGGGAAACCGGAATTCAGTGCTGCAATAATACTGAAAGTTTTGCGGCCCGGATGAGGGGGTTTTTCACAACGCCCGGTGCCGGACGGGAATAAAAAATTAAATTGCTTACTAACTTAATGTTATGAAAATCGCACTCGCGTCACCGCCATTTCCCTCATCATTGTCCGCCGGACTATCTTGGACGGCCACCGCCATGGCAGAAGCCGCGGCGAGCGGGGCTTCGATTATCTGTTTCCCTGAATCCTGGCTCCCGGGATACCCTGTCGGGTATACTGCGGAAAAAGTGACGCAGGACCAGCTGCAGGCGGCACTGGAAAAAGTATGTGCGCTTGCAGCCACGCATTCGATAGCGGTAGTCCTGCCAATGGACTGGCACGAGGATGCAAGGTTCTACAACCTTGCTTTTGTAATTGATAAAAATGGCAGGGTCATCGGGCGACAAACCAAGAACCAGCTTGATCCTTCGGAAGACACCAGCTGGGATGCCGGCATTGAACGGTCAGTTTTCGATATTGACGGATTGCGGTTTGGAATCGTTATCTGCCATGAAGGATTCCGTTATCCGGAAGCCATCCGGTGGTCAGTCCGCCGCGGGGCGCAGGTGGTGTTTCATCCACATTGTGCGGGTAATGATGAATCGGGTTACCTGCCGGTGGAATGGCAGGATAAAAAAAGTCAGTATTACGAAAAAGCACAGATGGTCCGGGCGCTGGAAAACACGGTCTTTTTTGCCACATCCAATTATGGCTTCCGCTTTCCTGAAACGGCCAGTGCTCTGATCGGACCACAGGGTGAATGTATTGCCCACCAGGCATACGGGACATCGGGGGTGCTGGTCACATAGATCGACCTGTCCGAAGCCACGGGTCTGCTTGCCGGCCGGCTCAAACCGGCGATATACGGCATCAGTGAACAAGATTAATGTAAAATCGGGTGCGGTTTGAATTCCGCTTCGCGATCAAACTGATAACGGTAGGTTGTCAATACACGGTTGCGGTAAGTTCCAAGGTTTTCGGCCACGTTGACCATCTTCGGGTTGAAGGCACCGATCCATTGCATTTCGTAATCCTGGTATTCGGGATTACCCAGTGTATATACACCATCTTTGATGGAGAGGTCCTGGATCACCCTTGCGCCTTCCACGATCATGTAACTATCGAGGCCCTTGCCCTGCCATTCGGGTACGATCCCGAAAACAAGTCCGACCATCTTGTCTGCCTTTTTTGTTTTTTTCACCCAGAGGAATTTCAATTTGGATAACAATCCGAAATCTCCGTTGAGGTGTTTGAACCACTGGTTGAGGTCCGGCAGGTTGATCCAGGCACCAACGGGTTCATCATTATGGTAAACAAACCAGTTGATGCGTTCATCCATCACCGGTTTCATGGTCTCAAACATTTTGATCACCACTTTTTCCTCGATCTTTTTCATCCCCCCGTGTCCGGCCCATGCACGGTTGTATACGGTGGCAAAATCACGGGCATATTTCGGAAGGTCCGACTTACGCATGTGTTCAGCGCGGAGAGCGGGATCTGCGGCGCAGGCCGCGTGGCGGCGGTAGAATTTTTCCTGCATGCGTTGTCCCACCTTCATGGCAAAGCACAGCTGGTCAAAGTATCCGCGGAAGCCATAGTTTTCCAGCAATGCCTGGTAGTAGGGCTGGTTATAATTCATTGCGTACAGCGGGGGGTGGAAGCCTTCCACTACCAGTCCCCACCAGCGGTCGCGTTCGCCGAAATTAATCGGTCCGTCCATTGCGGTCATTCCTTTTGCCAGCAACCAGGCTTTTGCGGTATCAAACAGTTTATCCGCCGCCTCTTGTGAATTGATGCAGTCAAAGAACCCCATGCCGCCCACAGGACCGGTATCGCCTTTGTTTTTGTATTTTTTGTTGGTGAAAGCGGCGATCCTCCCGATCAGGTTACCCTGGTCATCTTTCAGGATCCACCGGATAGCCTCCCCCTGCCGGTATGTTTTGTTTTTCTTTTTATCAAATACCTCGTTTACGTCCTTGTCGAGCGGTCGGATATAATTCGGGTCATTCCGGTTGACCAGTATGTTGACTTTCAGGAAATCCTTCGCCAGTGCGGGGGTGCTCACTTCGATCAGTTGCATGCTGCAAATATAGAAGTTCAAAAAGGGACTTTAACGCAACAGAAAACTTTCTAGAGGGTGTTTTAAAAAGAGGAGCCGGAGAATAAAGAAAGTTTCATGAATAAATAGCAATAATTGAATAATTTTAATTGTGAAGGAGACGAGTTCTTATATGTTTTCAAACAAAAACAATGATTTCATGCGCTTAACTCATATCGAATTCGAATCATACAAGACTTTTTCAACAAAGGAAAAAGTTCAAATTAGACCGATAACACTTGTCGTTGGAAGAAACAGCTCAGGAAAAAGTGCCCTAAGTAAATTGCCTTTACTCATGGCAAACTCTTTCTTGCCTTCAAGTGAGGAGCCTATATCCGTCCACCATAATGGAGTTGATTTTGGCGGTAGCTTTACTGACCTAATCCATAACAAATACCCTCATGGCAGCCTAAAAATCAAATTGTTTTTTTCAGAGAAGATCCAATTAAGCTTTGAAATTCAAAATATAGCCAATACCCCATTACAGTTCATAAAGACTTGGTCTGTCAGCAGTCCAGAGTTTTCTGCAAATTTTGAAATCGAACTTAAAACAGAAAATACGTTATTAAAGGAAGAACTTCGTTATAGTGATGGCGGTCAAATTTTTTTAATAACTTTTCATGGATTAATACCGGTTAAAATATATACTCTGAATGGCGAATCATACCAAACTGATTTCTTCTCGAATTTAGCAAATCAACTTGAAATATTCGCGAATGGCGTAGAGTATATCGGCCCTTACCGAAAGATTCCAAGTAGAATTTATTTTAATTCTGGCAGGTATCCTAAACGCCTCGGGGTAATGGGAGAGAATGCGCCAGTTATATTAGGCACTTCGAGCTATACTGACGACACAGTTTTGAAAGCTGTTGGAGATTGGTATGAAAAGTTCCTGGGAGGGTGGAGGGTGGAAGTCGTTCAAAATGCAAACTCGTTTGAACTCGCGCTGGTAAAACCCCATAATCCTGCCGTTAAAGTAAATGTGGTTGATGTTGGTCAAGGGATGAGTCAAGTACTTCCTCTAATCGTAAGATGTTTGACGAAAAATCGACCTAATGAGCCTATTACCATTATTGAACAGCCTGAACTGCATCTTCATCCTGCCGCTCATGGAGATCTAGCTGAATTGTTTGCTCGCAAAGCCAAATCCGAAGGGTCATCTTTCATATTGGAAACTCATTCAGAAAACTTCTTGTTGAGAATTCGACGGTTAGTTGTAGAAAAAATCCTCAACCCTGATGACGTGATAATTTACTGGATTGATGACCTAAATGATCAAGGCGGCAAGTTGAAAGAAATATATGTGGATGAAAATGGTGACATTTCAGAATGGCCAAAGGGAGTTTTTTCCGAAGATTTGGAGGAAGTTTTGGCAATTAGAAAAGCACAACGGGACGCTAATGCTAATTAGATTTGTACCATCAGTGATGGACGATGTAAAAAACTTTCGAATGCTTGACCGGATTCTGGCATTGTTAGAAGAAGGTCAACATCAACTCTATATTGATGACGAATTGGCGCAAATAAAGGAAAGCAATTGGGTTAAAAATCTGAGCGCAAGTCACAGTTCGATTATAACTGAAATCCTAGAAAAGTCTGTTGTTAGCACTGCCTCAATCCCGAAAAAAGTTCGAAACCAGAAGGGTGTCATTTCGATAGATATTGACAACAATGAGTATTCCTTGACAAATGCTCTCAAGTATTTGGATGAGCCTTTATACATAGTGGTGGAGAATCTGACGAGTGATGGAGCATTCATTCGAAGGCTTTTTGAAATCTATCGCCAAGTGGGCGGCGAGCTGAAAACTGCGTTGGAAAGGAACTTTCTAGAATTTTATCCAGCTGGAGGGAAAAATGAAATAATCAAGACTATAAAACAGTTAATTGCTAGGAAATCACAACCGTATACTCCGAGAGTTATCGTATTCTTGGATAGCGATAAACGATTTCCTGGTCAGGAAGATGACTATCAATTGATCAACATAAGAGAATTTTGCGTACAATTTGGAATAGGGTTACATGTGTTATATAAGCGAGAGATAGAGAATTATTTACCCGACGTGGTGTTACGAAATTGCTTGTTGAAAGAGCATGACGAAATTCTTAATGAGTTTTGCACAATGAGCCCAGATCAAAAAGATTTTTACGATTTGGAGAAGGGCTTTAACAATAAAC
>SEAD01000061.1 GCA_004173355.1 Chitinophagaceae bacterium
AGTGATGTGGATGGAAGTTTCCCCTCCGCAAATTTCAACCATGTGATCGTATGCGTGCCTGGCACCAGCGCGTACAAGTGAGTACAACGAAGGGATACCTGCTTCTTTCAGCAGGGCTACCATATAATTGGACAGCGCTTTACAGTCGCCGTAACCATTTGCCGCCACATATTCCGCGGGGAATGGCCGCCAGCCGCCGATTCCGAGCTGCACGCCTACGTAACGCGTATTACGTTGCAGGTAACGGTACAGGTTCTCGATCAGTTCCTGCCGGCTGGACGCAGCAGTTTTCATCTGGAGTACCTCTGCCTTTACCGCGGGCGGGAGCTGGTCGCGGCCTTTATTGAGTTCGGTAAAAAAACGACCCAGTTGTTTCCAGTCCTGCATTTTTCCCTTGTATCCTTCCAGCTGGAATTCAGACGGGGCGATCAGCACCCCGGGGGTTACGAGTTGCCACGCGGGTGATGCATATTCCCGTGCCGTTGCAGGAAATGATGTCAGTTGCCACTGGTAGGTTTTTGTTTTGCCCGATTCATTCATCACAGGCGCGACCATATTACCCGTGAGTTTATACCGGAGATTATAGCCTGCCGGCACCTGCACCGTAAACTGGCTGGAGACCACCTCCACACCGGCACCGGGAACCGGCATCCAGGGGGTCAGGAAAAAACTGTTCCGCATTTCATTGTGGACCGTGTATTCAACGGTGTAGGGGTAACTGCGATGGTTGAAATCATGATAGCGCACGCGGTCATCCGACACAAAAGTACCCTGGCTGAATACGGGCTGGTCGTGTATTTCGCTTTTCTTTACCGATCGGATTTTGCGGCCGGCTGCATCAAAGAGCGTCCCGTCGATTTCCGCAGGCCTGACCAGCCGGTCATAGTACTCCGCCACATTTGCATGTTCGGCACCGGCCTCATTGAATACAGTGATCCGGAAATAATGATCCACTACCACCTTGTCGAGATCCCTGATCGTAACGGTTGTCCGGTCCTCCTGCACGATTGCATTGGCGAGGGCAAGGGTCTCCGGTTTCACCTGTTTTTCCTGTGCCTGCGAGGGTAAAGCGGATACAACAAGCAACAGGAAAGTGGCGGAAATATATCCCTGTATTTTTTTCATCATTTCTTTTTCCTGAATACCACCTGTTCGGTATGTTTTTTCACAACAAGGTTAAAAAACTCGCGCAGCGAATTATATTCTTCCGGGTAAAAATAACAGCGTTTGAATTTCAGACGCGAGCGGACCGACAGTGCACCATTGTCAACGGCGAGCAGGTATTCAAATGAACCATCCCCTTCTGCATTGAATTGTACACGCAGTGGTTTGGGCAGTTCGTCCACTTCATAACCCTGCGGGATGTCCATCCGCAGCAGGTACAGTTCATCGATTTTGTAAGGCGTTTCTACAGGATATACCCGGGTGGCCGATTTAAAAGGGTTTTCCCGGTAACCTTCCCCAAACATCGGGTTGACATAAATAATGTCTTCCGTGCCGAGCTCCAGGTCAAATTTGTATTTCACCACCACCGGCATATCATACTGCCGGAGTGAATCGATAACCATTTCGTCGAGCCTGACTTCGGGTCCGATGCCTTTGGCGATTTCATCCTCATATCCGTTGGTACCATTTGCGGCAATGCGGTTGCGCAGGTCCAGGGAGGCGAGATAACCCGGACGTCTTTCACCGGCGCCGGAAAATTCCCCGTTGCCTTTGCTGACGAGGTAGAGTGAGGTCAGTTTTTCTTCCTTCAGCAATTCCGCGTCCAGCGTTACTGAATCAGCCCGTTCGGAAATGGTACGTGCATGGCCGTTGTACAGGTTTTCCGGCAGGCGGTTGTACCCCATCTTTGGCTGGCTGGCGTCGAGGTAAATAATTTTCCCGTTGTCGTTGACCTGTGCGATCACGTAATTAAAACGCGCAATCAGCGGATAGGACGCATATGCCCAGCCATGGCTTTTTGTACTGAGCAGCACAGGATCCGCCAGCAGTCCCGCTTTGCGAAGCATGGCCACCAGCAGCAGGTTGATATCCGCAGCCGTACCGGTGCGGGATTTGAGTACCTGTCGCAATGGTTTGGATGTATAAATCGAGCCATATCCCTGGCTGGTGATATTATCCCTGACCCAGGCAAAAATCTTTTTTGACTTTTCGAGATCCGTGCCGGTGTAGGCATTCAGATCGGTGAGCACCTCATTGAGGAATGAATTGTCTTTCGTAAGCTGGAGACCAAAGTCTTCGTATTCCATCAGTTTCTTTACCGCATCGGGCCATGTACCCATTACGTTGGACTGTTCGAGTGGCGCGCGGCGTTCGGCCAGCTGGAATTCGATCCGCGCCCGGTGGTTGGCGAGTGTGGAGGTGAAATTTTCCTCCTTGATCGCGGGGATATCCTTCATGGCCCAGGTAAACTCGGTCACACCCGCACTGAAAGTGGATGTGCGTCCCTGCCACTGCGTGGAATTATCAGATACGGAGAAATTGACAATCTTGTTTTTTTCCGTTTTTACTTCGAATGGCTGGTAACCCAGGTAGAGTGAGATATAGTAAAAGAATTGTGGCATACCCACCCTGTACTCACTCCAGAGTACGGGGTAATCACCCTGGAACGTCCAGGCCTGGAGGTTGAACAGGAAATCGGAAACGAGTTTGTACTCGTATTCGATGATTGCACCCTCGCGGATATTGGGGAAGGTGAATTTTTTGATGACCAGGTTTTTGTTGATCCGGGTCTTGAAGAGTCCGTCTTTCAGGTCGAGCCTGGTCTCCACCACTTTCCCATCTTCCAGGTTATAGGTAGATGCCTTCAGCTGTTCCACTTTTTCCTCGAGTCCTTCCTGTTCGTATACGGGGATTTCGATTTCGGCGATATCATATCCTTTGCGGCTGAGGATGCGGGCGCGGCGCAGGTATTTGAATTCGAGGGAAAACCAGCCCGTGCTGTTGCCCTTGAATTCACTTGACCCGATATCGGCAAGTACCACTGCGGCGGCATTGGAATCAACGGAATACACGGTGGGTTCGAAATCAGCCTTACTGATTTTCCCGAAACGTGTTTTCCCTTTATCCTGTGCTGCCAGTGATGTAACAACAAGACAGAGCGCCATGGTGGCCAGGTGGCGAAAATTCATAGAGTGAGTTTGGTGGTCAGGTGGTTTGTATCCCGCAATTTTAAACAAAAAAAATCAAAAAGTCCTGCTGTATCTTCGTTGATTCAATTCCGCCAGGATGACCGACCCACGGGCCTCACATACAAAATTTGTTAAATCTGCGGCTTTGGAGCTGGGGTTCGACTATTGTGGTATCGCGAAAGCGGGGCGGCTGGATGAAGATGCCCTGCGGCTGGAGAAATGGCTGGGTCAGGGAATGCATGGTTCGATGACCTATATGGAGAACCATTTTGACAAACGGGTCGACCCTACCCTGCTTGTTCCCGGTGCAAAATCAGTGATCACTGTTTTGAAGAATTATTATACCCCCGAGCAGGTGCCGGAGGACGGTCTGAAGATTTCCAAGTATGCCATGGGCAATGATTACCACGAGGTGATCCGCGCGCAGATGAATGAACTGCTGGACCGGATCCGCGGCCAGGTGGGGGAGATCAGCGGGCGCGGTTTTGTGGACAGTGCCCCGGTGATGGAGCGCAGCTGGGCCAAACGTGCGGGTCTTGGATGGGTCGGGAAAAACGGCAACCTGATCACGCGGACCGGCGGATCCTTTTTTTTCATCGCTACGCTGATCACGGACCTGGAGCTCCTGTACGACGATCCCTTTGCTGCTGACTTCTGTGGCAGCTGCACAAAATGTATCGATGCCTGTCCCACGGGTGCCATCCTTCCCAACCGGGTGGTGAATGGAAGCCAGTGTATTTCCTATTTTACCATTGAGCTGAAAGAACTGCTTATCCCTTCGGAAATGAAAGGGCAGTTTGACAACTGGGCATTTGGCTGTGATACCTGCCAGGATGTATGTCCATGGAACCGCTTCAGCAAACCACACCAGGAGGAGGCCTTCAATCCCCTGCCCGAACTGCTCAATCTTTCCACCCGCGAATGGGAAGCAGTGAGTGAAGAAAGTTTCCGGAAGATCTTCCGCCATTCCCCGGTCAAACGGGCGAAGTGGCAGGGACTGCAACGGAATATCCGGTTCCTCAAAGACAACGGCCAGGAAAATTCCTGACCGTTGTATATGGTACGTTTTACCAGTTGAATTCGTAGATCATTTTTACCAGGATCCGTGAGAGCCGGTGTTTATCGATCCAGGTATTACCCGGATCATTCTCGCATCCCGTACAGTTATAGATTTCGGTGCTCTTCACGTTTTTCACACTATACCCCAGTGCGAAGGAGAAGGTCTGCCTCTTGCCTGCGGGAAACCGGTAACCGATCCCGAGATCCGAGTAAAAGCCGCCATTCCTCCATTTTTCACCGGAACCCCAGCCCGTGGATTCACGGTGGTGCCTGTTGGCAATGGAGTAGCCAGCATGTCCATAGCCATAAAACCCCGTGGATTCCGATGGATAATAACGCGCTTCGGCGTATACGGGCCAGGAAGCAAAACGGTAACCATCGTAACCCCCACCCACGCCGGTATACAAACGCCTGAACTGGTAACCAACACCAAGTTGCACTACCGGTTGCGGCCTGGACTCACCGAGTGCGAGCCCCGAACTGATGGATGTCCTGAAACCCGCTGCCTGCTGGCCTTCCACGCGGAGCACGACAAGCAGTAACACAAAAATGAAGATTCTCATGTTGCTTATTTGGTGACTGTGATTGGAATCCGGCTTAATTGCTGGAGGCTGCCCGCGGCGGAATAGCTGAACTGGTAGAGTCCGTCTTTTGCAATCACGATTGCCCGTTTATCGTACAGGATCACATCATAGGCATCCATGCCGGTAACAGACAGTTGTACCAGGCTGTTTACATTGGAGGCATTGAAGACTTTGAGTCCTGCTTCCCCGTCGCAGATAAACAACAGGTCCCCGTCGATACCCAGGCCATGCGGGTTTACCATCTGGTGGGTAGCAAGCAGCGGCAGTTCGTTGCCCGGTAATACATTATTAAGGCCGATCACATCCAGCTGGTTTACGAACCCCTGGCAGGCATTGCCGGAGCGAAGCGTAACAAATGCGTGGTCATCGTCGGCAACAACCGGGTCACAACTGCGCACGTGTGCAAAGGACCCCGCTTTTACCGGCAATGAAGGATTGCTGATATCATAGCGGAACATGCCGGTCTGTGTACCGATAAAAAGTTCATCCCGGAACGGATAGATCGTTTCCGCACCCCATCCCAGACTGATGCTGTTGGAAGGGCGGGGATTGGAAGGGTTGCTGATATCAACCGATTTCAGGGAGGTGCTCATCACGGTATACAACCAGTCTTTTGCAATTGTAAAACGTGCCATGGATCCACCGATACCATGCGGGGATACGCTGGCTGACTGGGAAGAGTTGTTGCTGAAAGAACTGGCAACAAAACCGGCGTCCATGAACACAATCATGTCATCATCCCTTTCCACGCGGCAATCGACTTTCATCACGGTATCAACACTCGTCCAGTCGACTACCGCCTGCCCTTCGTGTCCCGCGATAAGGGCTGCAGCCCAGTACCGTTCGGGGAAAAGATTTTCCTCGAAGCCCAGCAATTTTACATTCGTCGGGTCTGTGATATCGATGGATACCAGTTCACTGTAAAGATCTGCATAGAGTGTATTGCCTTTAATCGCCATATCCATATTACCGGGGATGTCGATCCAGGCGATGTTCCGTGGCGAAGATGGGTTGCTGTTGTCAAACACATGGATACCGCGGTCGATATCATTGAGGAACATGTATTTTCCGTAGAGATAAATTTTTCCGGGACGGATTACATCCGTTGGCTCACCACTGCGGATCGATGCACGGATCTCTGATTTGAGTTTGAACACGGGTGAGTAGTAGCGGAACTTCTGCACACCTTCACAATCGTCTTTGATACATGCACCGAACAGAACGGGGATGGAGAGCAGGCAGCAGGCCAGCAATAAGTTGGTAAATGGTTTTGGCATCGCGGTTAATTTATAATCCTGACACCCCGCTGCCAAAAACCGTTGCGCCTATTTACCAAAAAATAAACGCCCGGAAAGACCGGTATAAATAAACCGTTGCTGGTTATCATACGGACTGACCGACAAGCGGCGTAATGCTACGGATACTTCGGGTCCGAGTGACCATCTTGTCTTCCCGTTTTTGCCAAACAACAGGTCAACCCCGGTACCCGCACTGATGCGGAAACGGTTGAATGAATTGTTGTCGCGGACATAACTGCCACCATAGGCCGGTGAATAAACCAGTGCATCGGATGCTATCATGTATGCGGGTGTAACACCTGCATTCCACTGGAGCCTGAACTTCGACATGGGGTTGATGAGGAACTGGTAACGCAGCGGCAACGAGATAAAATGATACTGGTCGGTAAATGATTTTACAGGATAACCGGTATAGGCCCGTGCTGATATATTATAGGCCTGCGCAAAACTGTTCTGCAGTGCCACATTCCGGTACTCACCCACGCGGATGCGCGAGCTGTTGTAGGTATAACCGATTGCAGCAGTCACGGATGATCGGGTGCTGAGTTTCAGTTGTACCCCGGCAGATACCTGGAAGGCAAAACCAGCACTGCTTTCAGAGGGTGGCAATACGGCTGCAGCGTTTGATGGGAGGCCGGGGGAAATAGCGGGTGAATTAAAAACGGGACTTGATCCGGTTACATCTGCCTGCATCAGCGGATCGGCTTTGGCTTCTTTAACCGATGCAAGGAATGTGCTGCCAGCCGACAGGTTGCCAAACCAACGGATGGCTGGTTCAGTGGTTTTTTTCTTTAAGGCAACAACCGCAGTACTGTCGGGCAGGTTGGTACCAGCTGACGAAACCGGTATGATGCTGTCTTTTTTGGAAGGGGTCATTGCAGCCAATGCCGTGCTGTCGGTAGTTGCAGGCGTAACAGCCGGATCGGTGGTTGCAGGAGTAACAGCCGGACCGGTGGTTGCCGGTTTCGCATCAGCGTCATTGATAATTATTTTGCCCGGTTTCGTTTTCGCGTTGCGGTTTGTTGCAATCGCGGGTGCTGGTTGCTGAACTGCTGTTGCTTTATCTTTTGTGGTGCCCGTACCCTTCCTGTGATCCTTGACGGCCGGACTGTCTGGCTGGCCGGAGCTTATCCCGTTGCCATCTGTTACGGTTGACACCGGCACTTCTGTTACTTTTTCTTCGGATGCTTTAGTCGTTTTATTTATACCAGGGGTGCCATCGTTTTGCTGTTCATCTGTTTTGGGTGATGCATCAGCTGGCAGGATCGGTTCAGTGTCCGTAGCTGCTGGCGTCGGTGAGCCAGGATTTATTTGTTTCCCGGTGCGGGTTTCACTGGCAGGATCGGAGTTAGTGGTATTGCCAGGTGCTGGAGTGGTTGGTGCGGACAGGTTAGTGAGCTGTTCCTGTGTTGAGGTTTTATCATTTCCCGAAAAATAGAAATAGCCGGCGGTACCGAGCAGCAGGATACCCGCAGCCAGGGAAGAGAAAAGGAAGAAGAACCTCCGTTTTCGCTTCTCCCGGAGCTCTCGCTCGAGGTTTTCCCAGACAGCCGCGGCGGGCCGGACTTTCAGTCCGTCCAGCGATTGCTGTACATCTTGTTCAAATCTATTTTCCTGCATAATTTTCTTTTTTCTTTTCGGCGGAATGATTGATCCAGGTGATCAGGAGTTTGCGGGCACGGGCGTATTGCGAACGCGAGGTTCCATCGCTGATGCCAAGCATCTCCCCTATTTCAACATGTGTGTATCCTTCGACTGCATGGAGGTTGAATATTACCTGGTAGCCCTGCGGCAGCTGGCGGACCAGGTCGGCGAGTTCCTTTGCTTCCATCCGGCGGGAAGGGTCCTCATCGGTGACCGGGTGCAGGTATTCTTCGGTGAAGAACATACCCTCCTGGTATTTGCGGTTACGCTTCAGGAAGTTCAGGGCCGTATTGACCATGATCCGGCGGATCCAGGCACCCAGTTCCCCTTCCTGTTTGTACTGACCCAGATGGAGGAAAACTTTCATGAAACCTTCCTGCAGGATGTCTTCCGCATCCCGGACCGAACGGGTATACCGGTAGCAGACCCCGAGCATACTCTCGGCGTAGGTATCATATAATTCGCGCTGGGCCTGGATCTTGCCTTTCAGGCAATCCCTGACTAGTTGCTGCTGGTCCATCAATTGTTTCCCTTGACAAATCATTTTCCCCGAACGTTGCGTCCGGTGGGATGAAAAAAAAGCCGCTTCCCGGGTGGAAAGCGGCTTTTGCTGGTTCAGTTCCAGTTATTTAACCGAGAAATCAACCTTGTGGTCACCCCACATGATTGAAACCGTACCGTCTTTCGCGATGGTAAAGGTCAGCTTTTCAGCGAAACTTCCCTTGCCGGCCTTTGCCTTTACACGCAGTGCGTCTTCAGCCTCCTTGTATTCATAAGCACCCCACTGGTTGTGTGTTTTGTTGAAAATCACGGTCCATTCCGCACCATTCTGCAGGGTAAACAGGCTATACTTTCCTTTTGGAAGTGCCTGGCCTTCAACGGTGATGTCTTTGGTCGTTTCAAATGTGGTGGCGTTATTGGCACCCGCGCGCCATACTTTACCATCCATTGGTTCGAGGTCCTTACCGATGGTACGGCCTTTCACGGATGGCTGTCCGTAATTAATGGTGATAGTTGCACCACTTGCAATGGTCTGGGTGGCAGTGGCAGGCGGACTGGCAACCGGTTTCTTTTCCTGTGCAGATGCTGTAAACATGCTGGTAGCTGCGAACGCGAGAAGGAGGGCGTATTTCATATGTTTTGTTTTTTGTTGTATAAAAAATCCAGCGCAAAGCTACAAAATGCAAGCCATGAACTCTCCGGGACTTGCAGATCAGGGGTTATTTGATAAGCGGTTCTTTTCCGCTACCGATTTGAGGTTGGTGAGTCCTGCTTCCATCATCGGGCCGTATGATTTCTCAAAAACCAGGCTGGCAAATTTTTCCCAGGGATACCAGCGCAGGTTAAAATCCATATACCATTGCACCGTCACCTGTTGCTGGTTACCGGCACTGCCCGCATGGAGGGTCCAGCCAGAACTCACAGGCTGCCGTCCTTCCACGACGTACAGGGTATTGATGGCGGTATCGGTCACGGTATCCAGTTTCAGTGTGCGATAGCCATTTTTCTGCGACGACACACCGGTCACCTTCCCGTTTTCGAGGAACAACTCGGCAGAATCAAGATTGGGATACCAGGATTTCCATGCCTGTGGACGGGCTAACAACAGGAATACAGAATCAGCAGGTGCATACATTTCCTTTGCCCTTGAAATCCGCACATGGGACGGAATAAAAAGTGAGATCACCAGTACCACGAGGAACAGGGACACAAAACTGATAACTGCCAACCGGATAATCTTCATGAGTGTATTTATTTCCAGCGGATCACCCTTGAGAGGACCGCATAGATCAGGGCCATCCAGAGGGCAAGGATGCCGATCTCTTCCCAGCAATCCCATAAATGGAGACCATCGAATGAAATTTTGCGCATCCCGTTATTGAATTGTGTCAGGGGTAATGCGAAGCAAATGTCCTGCATCCATTTGGGAAAAACAGAAATCGGGAAAAAAGTTCCGGAAAGCAGCATCTGCGGAAACCCAAACAGGTTGATCAGCAGCGGGATGGATGTGTCTGTTTTTGCAATACTTGCAAAAATCAGCCCCACCCCCATCAGGAGGAACAACATAAATATCGCGAGTGCCACCATCTCCAGGAAAGTCACTGCCCCATGCTGGAGGGTAAAGTTGAGGAAGAAATGTCCAAAGAGGATCAGCACCACCACGTTGATAAGCTGGAAAAAAAGCCGGCTCGTGCCGATGCCCAGCAGGATATTTATCCGTTTGACGGGTGAGGCATAAAACCGTTTCAGGACCAGCTGCTCACGTAAGGTGAAAAATGTGAAGGAGATCCCGAACAGGGTCGAGAAGAGGATGGAAAAACCAAGTTGCCCCGGAAGTACAAAGTCGATCTGGCGGTACTCCTGTCCCTCACTGAGTTCGGGCTTGACGATATACCTGCGCTGGTCCGCCGTAACCGCTTCGGCTTTCAGTACGATGTTTTCAAGGCTTTGCAGGAACAGGTAAAAAGTACTGCCGCTTGCGGATGTGGACCGCACGCTGATCATGAATCTCGGGGCGCTGCTGTCACCCATGGGAGTAATATGGAGAATGCTGGTGAGTTTTCCTGTCAGCAGGTCCGAACGCATAGCCGCAGTATCCGAGTAATAGGTAAACCGGATAAATGATTTTGATTTCAGGCTGTCAACCACCGCATTGCTGGTATCGCTGCCGGGTGCCAGTGCGATGCGCTGTACAGGCACGCCTTCTTTTCCAAATGCCCCGAAGATCAGGATGAAGATAATCGGGAAGAGCAGACTGAATACAACAGATGTTGGTTGTGCAAAAATGGCTTTGAAACTCGCCCGGATAATGGCCCACAGGGCACGCGACTGGCTGTATTTATTCGGCATTCAGGAAAATTAGTGAGCAAACGTACGGCTAAATAATTTTATCGCACAACAAACTGGAATGGCATCCGTGCCTGGATGGTACCGGTCATCTGGTTGATCCGTTTGAGTTCGGTATAGACCTTATAATTCTCCGCGCCCATTTCTTCTTTGATCCTGCCTTCATAACCGATAGGATCCTTTGCCCCCAGCAGTTCTTCAAACATGCCACGGGGTTCGGGGTATTCAAATACGGAGTAGTCGGTGAGTTTGGCCATGGCTGCTGCGGATCGGATCGCATCCTGGATCCCGCCAAACCGGTCGATGAGCCCGATTTCTTTCGCCCTGTATCCGGTCCATACACGTCCCTGTGCAATACTGTCCACAAAGGCTGTATCGAGTTTGCGTCCTTCAGCAACCCGTTCCTTGAACTGGGTATAGATAAGGTTGATCTGTGCCTGGATCAATGTCTTTTCCTTTTCATTCATCGGCCGGGTGATAGTACCCGAACCCGCGTAGTCAGCGGTTTTCACTCCATCAAACGTAACCCCGAGTTTGTTTTTGAAGAAGGACTCCATATTCGGGATGATCCCGAACACACCGATGGACCCCGTGATAGTGGTGGGCAGTGCAAAGATGCTGTCGGCCGCTACGGCGATATAATAACCACCCGATGCGGCCACGTCACCAAAACTCACGATCACCGGTTTCTCCTTACGTGCGAGTGCCAATTCACGCCAGATATTTTCACTGGCCATCGAACTACCCCCGCCCGAGTTGATGCGGAATACAATGGCGCGGATATTCCGGTCCAGCCTTGCCTTGCGGATAAGGTTGCGATAGGTATCAGACCCAATGGCGTCGGCACCCGATTTACCATCGATGATATCCCCTTCTGCATAAATGAGTGCGATCCTGTCGTTGCCCACATGCGGGAAGGGCATGGGACCTGCATAATCCCCGAGGCTTACAAAATTGATCTTTTTGTATTTGTCGATACCCAGTTTCTGTTTGATTTCATCTTTTACTTCGTCGTCGTATTTCACCGCGTCGATCAGTTTATGGGTCACTGCATCTGCGGGTGTCTGTATGCTGGCTTCATTGGCCAGCCGGTGGAGCGTGGCTGTATCCACTTTGCGCGTTTCGGATGTCTTCACCAGTAAATCCGCATACAGGTCATTCAGCCAGACCGATGTCTGCAGGCGGTTTTCCGGTGTCATTTCCGTTGCACGCAGCGGTTCGGTTGCACTCTTGAATTTACCGGCATAAAAAATCTGCGGCTGGATTTCCAGTTTGTCCAGTGCACCTTTGAGGAAGAGGTAATCGAGACTGTACCCCGACCATTCCACAAAACCCTGCGGACTTACATATATTTTATCAGCTACGTTGGCGATACTGTATGCGGCCTGTGTGAGTACGTCGGCGTGTGCAATCACAAACTTGCCCGATTTTTTAAAGGCGAGCAACGCGCTCCGGATCTCCTCGCTCGAGGAAAAGGAGTTGGCATTGCTGTTGGCCACGAGATAGATGCCCTGGATCTTGTTGTCCGATGCGGCACGGCTGATCAGCCGGAGTACATCATATAAACCAGGGGTGTCCTGCTGGGCTGCGGATAGTACGCCCAGCGGGTTACTCTTTTTCTGTTCGCCAAAATGTTGTGAGGGATCAAGTACAAGGACCGAGTTGACCGATACCCTGACCGCGCTTTTGGAAGCCAGGCCTCCAAGGAATCCTGCAAAGAAGAAAAAGACAAGCACGGTAAAAACCACCAGCGCCAGCAGCGCGGCAAAAAAGGTCCGGAAAAAATTCCACATAGGTGAATCACTTGATGAAGGTCAAATTTAAAGATATTTGCCCCGCCCCAAACAGCGGAAACATGAATAAAGCGTATTTATTGACGGGCGGCAACCTGGGCGACCGGGAACAGAACCTTCGCCAGGCCATAACCGAGCTGGACGGCAATGGCGTAAAAGTCATCGCCGCCTCTGCATTGTACGAAACCGCGGCATGGGGCAGGGAAGACCAGCCGGCATTCCTCAACCAGGCACTGCTGGTGGAAACCAGTCTTGCTGCGCAGCCCCTGCTGGACCTGCTGCTGGCGGCCGAAAGCCGCATCGGGCGGGTGCGCGACGAACGTTACGGGCCTCGGCTGATCGATATCGATATCCTGTTGTTTGGCCCGGAAATCATCAGCACCCCTACGCTGCGGGTGCCACATCCCGAACTGGCAGGGCGCCGGTTTGCATTGGTGCCACTGGCCGAGATTGCCGGTAATATAATCCATCCCGTTCTTGGCAAAACAGTCAGTAATTTGCTGGAAGAGTGTAACGATCCCCTGCCGGTATTTAAATATCAGTTTTGAAATGAGGTACCAGTTTATCACGATAGAAGGAAATATCGGCGCGGGAAAGACCACCCTCTCGCACCTGCTGAGCAAACATTACAATGCGCGGCTCATCCTCGAGGAGTTTGACGACAATCCTTTCCTGCCAAAGTTTTACGAAAACCCGAAACAGTTTGCCTTTCCGCTGGAATTGTTTTTCATGGCCGAACGCTTCAAACAACTCAAGGAACTGCTGCAGCAGAAGGATATGTTCCAGAGCCTGACCATTTCCGACTATCTTTTTACCAAGTGCCTGCTCTTTGCACGTGTGACCCTGCCGGAGGATGAATTCCGGCTCTACCAGCGGCTGTTTGACATTATCCATGCGCAACTGGTGGAGCCCGACCTGCTGATTTACCTCCATGCCCCGGTAAAAAAACTGCAGCTGAATATCCGCAAACGCAACCGCAGTTACGAACAGGCAATCCCGGATGAATACCTTTTCAGTATCCAGGAAACCTATACCCAGTACATAAAGCAGCACAATATCACTACGCTTTTCATCGATGCATCCAACGCAGACTTCCTGGGCAACCCCCGGCACCTCGAAGTGATTTACGAAGCACTGGAAAGGGATTACGAAAGCGGGCAACATTATATCAGCCTGCCCTGATTTCCGGGCTGCGGAACTGCTGGTGGCACGGGAATATTTACCTTTGTGCCCGTTATGGCCGATCAACCCTCCCCCTCGCAAATCACGAATGATCCCTTCGCAGCAGTCAGGATACCCGAATACCGGCACCTCATGATCGGGCGATTCTGTTTCGTGATGTCGCTCCGCATGATGGGTACATTGGTTGGATGGTGGGTATACCAGCTGACCAAAAACCCGCTGGCAATCGGACTTATCGGGCTTTCCGAAGTGATCCCGGCACTCTCGCTGGCACTGTACTCAGGACATATCATCGATACCAGCGAAAAAAGGGGGCTGCTGCTGAAATGTATTTTCTTTTATACCTGTGCGGCCGGAATCCTCCTGGTCCTGTCCACCCCTGCCGTGCACGACCACGTAGATAACCATTCCATCACCTATATCATTTATGCCGTGATCTTTGGTACGGGTATTATCCGTTCTTTCGGGGGACCGGTTTTTTCCGCGATGATCGCTACGATTGTACCGCGTCAGTACCTGCAGAATGCCACCACCTGGAACCAGGCGAGTTTCCTTTCCGCATCGGTCACCGGTCATGCGATCGGTGGTTTCCTGATTGCCTTTTTTGGGAATACCGGCACGCTGGTCATTATTTGTGGTTTACTCGTCACGGCGCTGGTGATCCTGTTCCAGGTAAAACCCAAACCACCGGCCTCGGTGATGGGGGAGAAAAAAACATGGGAGAGTGTGAAGGAAGGACTGGCATTTGTATTTAAGACAAAAGAATTACTGGGTGCGCTTTCGCTGGATATGTTCGCCGTACTTTTTGGCGGCGCCGTGGCAATGCTGCCGGTGTATGCGAGTGATATCCTGAAAGTGGGACCAATGGGTTTCGGATGGCTGAATGCCGCGACGGATATAGGTTCCATCTGTGTGGTCGTTTTCCTGACCCTTGTACCGATGCGCACGGCGCAGGGCCGTAAACTGCTTTTTGCCGTGGCCGGATTCGGGTTATGCATCATCGTGTTTGCCCTGTCCGACCTGTTTATCCTTTCGTTTGTGGCATTGCTGGTATCGGGGATGATGGACGGGATCAGCGTGGTGGTGCGTGGCACGGTGATGCAGCTCAGGACCCCGGATCATATGCGCGGCAGGGTGAGCAGTGTGGGATCGATGTTTATCAACTCCAGCAATGAGCTCGGCCAGTTTGAAAGCGGGGTGATGTCGCGCCTGCTTGGGGTGCGTCCGTCTGTGATCTTTGGGGGTTGTGCCACCATACTTGTGGTGCTGGTCACCTGGTTCAAGGCTCCCACACTCCGGAAGTTTGAATACTAGCGGCTGGCTTTTTCGTGCTCGATGAGTTTCTCGATTACGTAATAGCTAATCGGGCAGAAGCTGGTGTTTTTGAGTGTGAGCACCGGTCGTTTGATAAAGATATCTTCATCCGTGTAGGGGAACCGCGCGCAGTCCGAAGGACGCTCGTCATAGATCGTGCAATAGTTATCGCTTCCCAGGAACGGACAGGGTGCCGTTTTCACCACAAAATCCCCCTCCTCGTCTACTTTCAGGTAGGTTTCGATAAACACGGACTCCTTCAGCCGCAGGTGCCGGGCGACCCTTTTGACATCAGGGACCTTGAACCGGGGGGAATAATTTTTGCAGCAGTTGGCGCAGGTGAGGCAGTCCACCTTTTCAAATGCTTCCTCATGGAGGTCAGGCAATTGCTTCAGGACAGTATTTTTGGGGGCGCGGTCGAGGTATTGTTTGTAAATCTTCTTCCGTTCCCCGGACTTTTTCTGCCAGTTGACCAGTACATCCTTCGCCATTCCACAAAGTAACAACCTCTTTTCCACAGTTCGACCGCCCTCTTTTTTTGTGCATTCCATTCTGTAACTTTGCCCCGCTTTTAGGCCGGAATGACCTCAGACTGACGCCCGTGAACCAGTCCGGTCATGGATTGTTACAATTCCGTCCACCTGATCTTTACATACACACATAACATCATATGAGTCTTTTTGAACAACAATCTGCTGAATTCACGGAACGGCATATCGGACCGGGGAAACAGGACACACTGGCCATGCTCGCGAAAATCGGTGAACCAGGTCTCGACGCCCTTGTTTCCAAAACGGTTCCTCCCAATATCCGCATGGACCACGAGCTGGCGATCCCCGCTTCCATGAGCGAAAGCGCCTATCTCTCCCATATCAAGGAAGTGTCTCTCCGGAATGAACTGTACAAGACTTATATCGGGCAGGGTTATTATGATACCCATACGCCATCCGTGATCCTGCGGAATATTTTTGAAAACCCCGGCTGGTATACCCAGTATACCCCGTACCAGGCAGAGATTTCGCAGGGCCGGCTTGAAAGCCTGCTCAATTTCCAGACTATGGTCAGTGACCTGACCGGACTGCCCATCGCCAATGCCTCCCTGCTGGATGAGGCTACGGCAGCAGCCGAAGGCATGACGATGTTCTTCAACACGCTCAATAAACAGGATCATATCGAGCGCGCGAAATTTTTTGTAGACAAGGAGATTTTCCCCCAGACCATTGATGTATTGTATACCCGCGCCATTCCGGTGGGGATCGAGATCGTGGTGGGTGATTATAAAAAACATGCGGTTGACAGCAGCTACTTTGGTGCAATCGTGCAATATCCCAATGATAAAGGGTCGGTGGAAGACTACCGTTCATTTATCAGTGATGTGCATGCAGCCGGTGCTTATGTGGTGATGGCAACCGACCTGCTGGCGCTTACCCTGCTTACCCCTCCGGGAGAACTCGGTGCTGATGTGGCAGTGGGCTCATCCCAGCGTTTCGGGATCCCGCTTGGTTATGGCGGACCACACGCAGCGTTCTTTTCGGCCAAAGATGATTTCAAACGCAGCATCCCCGGCCGGATCATCGGTGTAAGTATCGATGCCCAGGGTAACCGTGCATTACGCATGGCATTGCAGACCCGCGAGCAGCATATCAAACGCGAAAAAGCAACATCCAATATCTGTACCGCCCAGGCATTGCTGGCAAATATGGCCGCGATGTATGCAGTGTTCCATGGTGCATCGGGACTGAAAAAAATCGCCACCCGTGTGGCCATCCTCACCCAGATCGCGGCGGATGCAATCGAAGAGCGTGGGTTTGAACTGGTGTCGGACAGTTATTTCGATACCATTGTGGTGAAGACGGACCGGCAGCCCGAAATCAGGAAGAAAGCGGAAGGCCAGCAGATCAACCTGCGTTATACCGGCTCTTCGCTGATCGGGATTTCAATCGACGAGACCACCAATCCGGATGACCTGTTTGACCTGATCAACTGTTTTGAAAACGATACTGACCCGGTTGCATTTACCATCGAACTGGAAGCCGAACCGGAACATCTCCCGCAGGCACTGGTCCGCCAGTCGCCCTTCCTCACGCATCCGGTCTTTAATATCCATCGCAGCGAAAGCCAGATGATGCGCTACATCAAACAACTGGAAAACCGCGATCTTTCCCTGAACACTTCCATGATTTCACTGGGAAGCTGTACGATGAAACTCAATGCAGCAACCGAGATGATGCCACTGAGCTGGGCACACTGGTCGAAGATGCACCCGTTTGTACCGATGTCGCAGGCTAAGGGATACCAGACCATTGTGGATGAATTAAGTAAATACCTCAACGAGATCACTGCATTTGATGCCTGCAGCCTGCAGCCCAACAGCGGTGCCCAGGGTGAATATGCCGGCCTGCTTACGATCAAGGCATACCATGAAAGCCGTGGCGACCATCACCGCAAGGTGATGCTGATCCCGATCTCCGCACACGGTACCAACCCCGCTTCCGCTGTAATGTGCGGGATGAAAGTGGTGGTGGTGAAAGCACTGGAGAATGGGTATATCGATATGGACGACCTGAAGGCAAAAGCTGAATTACATGCAGCCAACCTTTCCGGTATCATGATCACGTACCCGAGCACCTACGGTGTGTATGAGGAAACGATCAAGGAAATCACGGCCATCATCCACCAGCATGGCGGACAGGTTTATATGGATGGCGCGAATATGAATGCACAGGTTGGCCTTACTGCACCCGGATTGATCGGTGCGGATGTTTGTCACCTGAACCTGCACAAGACATTTGCCATCCCGCATGGTGGTGGCGGTCCGGGTATGGGTCCGATCTGTGTGAAAAAACACCTCGCCCCGTTCCTGCCCGGACACGTAACTGCTGACAGCGACAAACTCGCCAACGCGGTGTCTGCGGCTCCTTACGGCAGTGCAAGTATCCTGCTTATCTCCTACGGTTATATCCGTCTGCTCGGCAGGGAAGGCGTAAAGAAAGCCACCGAGTATGCGATCCTGAATGCGAATTATATGCGCGCCCGGCTGGATGGCCAGTATGATATCCTTTACACCAACCACAACGGCCAGTGTGCACACGAGTTTATCGTGGACCTGCGTCCGTTTAAGAAGACCGCAGGGATCGAAGCGGAAGATGTAGCCAAACGCCTGATTGATTACGGGTTCCATGCACCGACCATGAGTTTCCCTGTACCCGGCACCATTATGATCGAGCCTACAGAAAGTGAAGACAAGGCTGAGCTGGACCGCTTCTGCGATGCCATGCTTTCGATCCGGGATGAAATCCGTGCAGTGGAAGAAGGCAGTTCGGATAAAACCGACAACCCGCTTAAGAACGCGCCTCATACGCAGGCCCATGTGATCAGTACTGAATGGAATCATTCCTACACACGCGAACAGGCCGTGTTCCCGTTGTACTATGTCACGCTGAATAAATTCTGGCCCAATGTGGCAAGGGTAAACAATACGTTTGGCGACCGCAACCTGGTGTGTACCTGCGAGCCGGTTGAAAGTTACATGGAAGCATAAGGTTATTGTAACCGAAAAGATACAGGACCCTCCGGGGTCCTTTTTTTATGTGGTCAGGTTGAATGTTCCCTGCGCCATATCCTTCCCGTTTACCTGGAGGCTGAGCAACTGCAGGCCCGGGTAAAAGGTTTTGGTGGTTATGATACGAAACGAGTGCTGCTTACTGACAATGCCCTCAAAGCCGCCCGGATAAGGCTTTTCGCTGATCTTGAAAACCTTTTTCCCGTGACTGCCATTGGCGCGCAGGTAACCGATCACATATTCCAGCCGGATAGTGGTGGTGGATTTGTTTTTATTATGGAGTAAAAAACTGAATTGCAGATCCCCTCCGGTTTTTACTTTGGGGGTGTGTATGGTGAATTGTCCGACTGAAATATTTTTCGCACTCAGTCCGAAATGATCCAGTATTTCACTGTGTCCCTGTTTGAGTAGTGTGCGGCTGCCGTGACGGATGATTGCATCGGTTTCGGGACTATGGCCTTTCCATTTTTTGAAAATGGACAGTACAACGGATGGATGATCCTTTGCGATATCGTTGAGATTGTTGGCAACACTGCGGCGCACGATCTCGCAGGTGTCGGCTTTCAGGTTTTCCAGTACCGGCAGGATGGGTGATGGATCTTTTTTCAGTGCCGGCACTGCGATCGCCCATGGCAGTCGTGGACGGAAACCCTCCGTGGATAGTCTCCGCACCGTGCGTTCCTTGTGTTTTGACCAGGCCAGCATCTGCGCGTTCATTTTTTCGGGGTAACGGATGAGGAATGCGCGCACGGCGAATTCGCAGCTGATAAACTGTGTGACGGATTCCATTGCCTTCACGGATGTTTTGTAATCATCCAGCCCGTACCGCGGGATATAATCCGCGAAGAAAATGTACTCAAGCCCTCCGTTTGTTCCTTCCTTCCGGAGTTGGGAAATGATCGTCCGGATTTCATCCATGGCCTGCCCGAAATCTGCCGGTAAAAATCCATGCAGCACCTGGGTGGTATGGGCCATTCGTTCTTTCCATTCCATGGTGCGGAAAGCCGGGCTCATTGCCTGCTTCAGGAAATCCGCCGGTTTGAATCCAGGTTTTACTTTTTTTATGATGGAGGCGAGGCTGCTGTAGAATGATTCGTTGTAGATGTCCTTTATCAATGCCATGGATGCAAAAATAGCCGAACAACGTTTGCCGGAGGGGCAAAAAAAAACCGGACGTTTGCACATCCGGTCCGTATATTACTAATCCCAATTTAAAAGTCGGAGAAATGAAGGGCACTGGGACCAAACTCAAGCGGCCGTGTTTCCTCCATTTCAATATTGATGAGAAAACCCTCATCGGTTTTGATAACCACTTTATCCTTTGTTACCTTTTTGAAACCAGCCTTCTCAAATGTCAGCCGGTAGGTACCGGGTTTGAGATCATCAAAGGAGTAGTTGCCATTCTCATCGCTCACCACTGACTTCTGTTTCTGGCTCAGCAGGTACGCGGTGATGTTCACCCTCGCCAGTGGCTTTTTGTTTTCAGCATGCTGGATCAGGCCCAGCACTTCCTCCTTGCGTCCGCTACAATCACCTGGTTCGGGATCAATAGCAGCATTTGCACTGTAACCCGCAAGGGTCATTGCAAACAGGAAAATTACTGACTTCATGGTTCTGGTTAAAAGGGTTGGCCGAATCTCAGGGACCGCCGCACATTTTAAAACTACAAAAATTTGACGGGATTTGCCAGCGCTTCGGTGAAACCCTCCCAAATTATTTCCACGATCCGGGCTGCCGGCAGCAGCCCATCCACCAGTGACGCGGCCTGGCCGACTTCCAGTTCCCCTTCCTTCAGGTCGCCTTCAAACATCCCTTTCCGTGACCGGCCGCGGCCGAGAATTTGAGCCAGTTCGGTTTTATCTGCCCCCCTTTCCTCGGCTGCGTTGACCTGCTCCCAGAATTCGTTGCGCACCAGCCGGACAGGCGTAAGCTGCTTCAGTGCCAGCCGGGTATCCCCTTCGCGGAGTGTGGTGACCAGTTGTTTGAAATCGGCATGGGAGGAGGCTTCCTCGCTGGCGAGGAACCGGGTACCAAGTTGTGCGCCTTCTGCCCCAAGGGCCATCGCGGCAAAGACCTGCCGCCCGGTTACCAGTCCGCCGGCGGCAATAACCGGGATCCTGACCGCCCGGGTCACGCAGGGCACCAGCACCATAGTGGTCGTTTCCTCCCGCCCATTATGGCCACCTGCTTCAAAGCCTTCGGCCACCACGGCATCACATCCCGCCTCTTCGGCTTTCTGTGCAAAACGGCTGCTGCTGACTACATGTACCACGGTGATGCCATTCGACTTCAGCTTCGCCGTCCAGGTATTGGGATTACCCGCGGAAGTAAAAACGACCGGGACTTTTTCTTCGAGAATGATATCAATATGCGCGGCAATATCGGGATAAAGCAGGGGCAGGTTCACGGCGAAGGGCTGGTCCGTCGCGGCGCGGCACTTCCTGATATGTTCCCGCAGTGTATCGGGATACATGCTGCCCGCGCCGATCATACCGAGTGCCCCGGCATTGCTCACTGCACTGGCAAGCCGCCATCCACTGGCCCAGATCATACCTGCCTGGATCAAGGGATAACGCACGCCAAATAACCGGGTGATACGATTGCTGAATGACATGTTGTAAAGTTAATGAAGACGGGGTTTGCATTTCCCCAAAACAAAACCCGCCATGAAGACGGGTTAAGAGGTATAAACATCATTACAAAAACACATGGTCAGGGCAGGCTGAACCGCTGGAAGAATTCCCACAGCAGGTCATTCGCGTTGATATAGGTGGAGGGTGTGTCACCCATGGCCGAACCGGGGAGGCCACCGGGCCATGCATGCCCGCCATCCGTAGTGAGATAATACTGGATTTCGCTGCCGGCTGCACAGCTGCTCCATTTGGAAAAAAGATATTTCGAATCATTCACGACAACCTGGTTGGTGACACCGCAACTGTTGCGGGCCGACCACACGGCAAACACCGAATCAAGCGGCGGGTTATAATGGTCACTTGGTCCGGATGTGCCGATCCCGCCCTGGTAGGGCACGTTCTGGTCCTGCGCGGAATGCATATGCAGGATGGGTACCGCACGTGATGGCATACAGGGTTGTTTAACCACCATCGTACATCCATTGGGAGCTATCGCGGCAAACTTTGAACTGAGCTCGCATGCAAGCCGGTAGCTCATCATACCGCCATTTGAATGGCCGGTGGCATATACTTTTTTCGGATTGATTTTATATTTTGCGATGAGCTGGTCCACCAGTTGCCCGAGGAATTTCACATCATCCACATTTGTTTCGGCGGCGTAGGCGCAACATCCCCCGGCATTCCAGGTCCGGTATTTCAACCCCACCGGATTCTCCACCCCGTCTGGATACACCACTATAAATTTTGACGCGTTGGCTTTTGTGCTCAGGCCACTGCTGGTTTCGAATTGCGAACTGCTGCCACCACCGCCATGCATTGCAATGACCAGCGAAAAACCGGACGACTCATAATAATCGGGGGGAAGGTTGACCAGGAAAGTGCGTGCACGTCCGTCAACAGCCATGGTATCATTGAAATGGTATACTTTCTCCACCGGATCAGGATCGGAGCCGGGAGTATCGTCTTTTCCGCAGGACAGCAGACCGGTAAGCAGCGTCATCCCCAGGAGGATGCAAAAGGTGTTGTTTTTCATTGTTGGTATTGGAACTTGGAACCGGCCAGGCGCCGGTGGTTTAATAACGTTGGAACTTTATTTATATTTCCTTTGGGTACTCCCCTTTTATTCTTTCAGTACATTGCTGTATGCACCTCCGCCTTATCCTCCTGTTGCTCATTGCCGCCAATGCGGGTATCCCTGCATCCGGCCAGCGCCGGAATGTGTTGCTCAACGGGGATTTTGAGGATATCAATACCTGCAGCGAATACAATTCCGAGTGTGGAGTGGAAGGATGGTTTTACCTCCGTGAAGTCAAGGCCCAGATGCTGGGCAACGAAGGCACACCGGCAATGCTGGGAAAAAATTCCTACCTGATTTATTATGACTGGCGCGGTGACCAGGGTTTCACCCCGATCATCGGTTCGCTCCTGCCCTGCCGCCTGCAGGCGGGACACGCGTATACATTCCGCGGCATGATCAATGTAAAACTGAATGCCCAGCTGGAATTTAAACCCGGCGTGGCGATTTCGCCGGCCTATTATGTGCCACGGCGGAAGTTTGCAACCGGATTTGTGCCCCAGGAGATCGCACAGCCGGAGCCAATGACCGAAAAAGGCTGGTTCAGGTTCGAGTACCGGTATGTGGCAAAGGGCGATGAGGACTACCTCACCTTCGGGAGTTTTGTATCCCAGGACAGCACTGCGGGAAAGCGGCAGCTGACGGGTACCCAGACCATCGCGGTCACGCTGGATAATTTTGAACTGGTACCGGAAGACCCGACGGAAGGACCATGCGAGGCATGGGAAGGGATGCGGTCGGCCATATATGCCTATGATTTCCGACACAAGGAGATGGATTATGCACTTTATGCAACTGGTAAGCTGAAACTCTTACTGCCGGCAGATCCCGCAAAGAGGGAACCACGCCCGCAGCCGGTAGCAGTGAGGAAAAATGAGGTATCTGATACCCTGCGGCTGGGTGACCTGTCCTTTGATTTCAACAAAGCCAACCTGCGCGACAGCACGCGGGCGAGACTGGCATCATATTTTAAGGGAAATGACAGGTTCGCCGACAGCATTATTATAGAAGGTCATACCGACTCCGTTGGCAACGACGCATTCAACCTGAAACTGAGCCAGGCACGCTGTGTCGCAGTTGAAGAATGGCTCACAGCCAATAACATAATCCAACCCGGCAATATCCGCATCGCTGCCTATGGCCGTTCAAGGCCGGAAGCAAGTAACCGCACCACAGAAGGACGCGCAAGGAACCGCCGCGTGGAATTGATATTGTATTGGCGGGAAAAGCCGTAATAACTAAATTTACCTACAACAAAAGAATGTCATTAGTCTCTGATAACAGGTTTCTCACGGGTGGCGGACAGGCAGCAGACCTGATCCGGAAGATGGACTGGACTGATTCGCCGCTTGGCGAGCCGGATACATGGCCCGATGCATTAAAAACCGCACTGAATATTTCCCTGAACTCCGGTTTCCCGATCGCGATTTACTGGGGAAAGGATTTTACCCTGTTGTACAATGACGCCTACAGCAGCATCCCGGGTGATAAACATCCATGGGCACTGGGAAAAAAAGGAAGTGTGGCCTGGGACGAGATCTGGCACCTGATCGGGCACCAGTTTACCGCCGTTCTCCGTCACGGCGAATCCGTCCGCGAACCCAACAGCATGCTGCCCATGAAACGGCACGGTTACACGGAAGAATGTTATTTTGATTATACCCTCAGCCCGGTCATCGATGCCCATGGCAAGACGCTGGGTGTTTTTAATGCGGTAGTTGAAACAACCTATAAAGTGATCAATGAACGCAGGAATGCGTTGCTGCATAAATTCAGCCTGCAGACCAGCCGTTATGTAAACTCCCGCAAGGCGTCACGCGAGGTACTGAGTATACTTTCGGGTGAACGCGACGATATTCCTTTTGCACTGTTATACCTGCGCGATCCCCTCACCGGTGAATACAGACTCACACAGGCAGTCAATACAACTGCCTTTGGGTTCCAGTACCACTGGCCCTTTGAAGATGCCGCGAAGTCAAGGGGCTCGCTGATCGTAAAAGACCTTGATAAAAAAATACCCGGGATCTGTGAAATCAAATGGCCGGAACCCTGCAGCGAAGCAGTATTGCTTCCTGTCCGGCTCGACAGCGCAAGGATCGACGGGTTCCTGGTGGCAGGTGTGAATCCGGGCAAACGGGTGGATAATGACTACCTGCAGTTTCTCGAACGGCTGGCCGGTCATGTGGAAATAACCATCAGCCAGGCTGCCCTTCGGGAAAATGATATCGAGATCGCCGAGCTGATGCAGCAACGCGAGGATGAATTGCAGTTTGCTGTTGACGCAGCCGAACTGGGAACCTGGGATCTCGAACCCGAGTCCAATAAGTTTGCCGCCAATACACGCCTGAAATCATGGTTTGGTGTACCATCGGATGAACAAGTGCCTTTATCAATGGCAACGGATGTGATTGATGAAAAAGACCGTGCCCGCGTACTGGAGGCAATCAGTCATGCAATGAAGTTTGAATCCGGCGGTCTCTACGAAATAGAATATACCATCCGCAATCCGAAAAACCCTGAGCCGCGCCTGGTACGCGCAAAGGGCAAGGCGTTGTTCAATGAGAAACAACAGGTAATCCGTTTCAGTGGCACACTGCAGGATATAACCATAGAACACCGGACGATGAGCCTCCTGGAACTGGCAAACCAACGGCTGGAGATCGCGCTGAATGCCGCCAGCCTCGGATCTTATGACCTTGACCTGCGTACCGGACTGATGGTATGCACTCCGCAATGCAAACAGAATTTTGGCCGCGACCCGCAAAAGCCATTCAATTATCCCGACCTGATGGCGGCCATCCGTCCGGAGTTCAGGGACGATGTCAAAAAAAGGATTGAAACCTCGATCGTCAATCACTCCACCTACCATGCCGTTTACCAGGTCGACACGCCGGAAAAAGCAACACGCTGGATCAGTGCGTACGGCCGTCCGCAATACGACGAAAAGGGAAATGCAACCGGCATGGTCGGTGTCACTTCCGATATCACATCGCAGAAAAATTCCAGTGAAGACCTGGAGAAGGCATACGAGCAGGCAAGGCTTTCCAAACACGCGGCCCAACTGGGTATGTTCGACGTGGACTATATCACCAATACCCTTGACTGGGATGTACGATGCCGGGAACTCTTTGGCATTACCCATCCGATGGAAGTGACCCTCGACAGGGATTTTTTCCCACGCCTCCATGAAGAAGACCGTGAGCGCGTACGGACGGCAATGGAATTTTCCCATGACCGGGATCTCAGCGACGGGAATTATGATATCGAGTACCGGACCGTCAGCGCTGAAGATGGCCGCGTTCGATGGGTGCGGGCAAAAGGCCGCGTATTCTTTAATGAAAAAGCTGTGCCGCTCCGTTTTATTGGCTCTGTACTGGAAATCACCGACCAGAAAGCCATTGAGCTTCGCAAAAATGATTTTATCGGCATGGTAAGCCATGAATTGAAAACACCGCTCACTTCCCTGAAGGCATATATCCAGCTGCTCAATGAGCGGGCGAAAAAAAAGGAAGACAGCTTCGAGCTGAATGCCCTTGGCAAGGTGGACCTGCAGGTCAATAAGATGACCAATATGATAAATGGGTTCCTCAATGTGGCGCGGCTCGAATCGGGTAAGATCCACCTGATCACCGATTCATTCAGTGCGAACAACATGATCCGCGAATTGATTTCTGATATCGAAATTATTTACACCACCCACACCATCGTATTCCAGCCATCACCGGAACTCACAGTAAAGGCCGATCGCGAGAAAATTGAACAGGTGATTGTAAACCTGGTCAGCAATGCGGTGAAATACTCACCCGGTGGCACCGTGGTCGACATCCATTGCCGCGCAGAAGGCGATGAAGCGGTAATCACCGTGAAAGATGAAGGCATGGGCATCCCGAAACAGGATATGGAAAAGATGTTTACCCGTTTTTACCGGGTGGAGAACTCAAGGACCAAAACCATTTCGGGTTTCGGGATCGGACTTTACCTGTCTGCCGAGATTGTAAAACGGCATCATGGCCGGATCTGGGTGGACAGTGAAAAAGGGAAAGGGTCGTCCTTCCATTTCACCATACCGCTTGCATAAAAAATCCCCGGCGCTTGCCAGGGACTATCCATAACGGTTATTCCAGGGCTATTTTTTCAATTGTAAAACCTTCAGGATTCTAGTAAAGATTTCCGTGTTTTCATACACACCGCTGAAGTACTGGGAGCCCGGTCCGTATGCGAATACAGGTACGGGTAACGCGGTGTGGTCACCGGTTGAGAACTGTCCCATGATACGCCCCTTCTGGTAATCACCACCGGTAAGCGTGAGCCCGCCCGTTTCATGGTCAGCAGTCACTATTACCAGCGTTTCACCATTGCTGTCGGCAAACTGCATGGCCTTCCCCACTACCTGGTCGAAGTCAAGTAACTCGGTGACTGCCCAGGGGAGTTTGTTGGCATGACCGCCATGATCCACCTGCGCGCCTTCCAG
>SEAD01000062.1 GCA_004173355.1 Chitinophagaceae bacterium
TCTGTCAAAGAGGGAATTCCCTTCAAGGAGGAATACAAGGTGAACATTCCCGGTAACAAATCAAGATGGGTGAGGGCAGTCGGTAAAATGATCACCAACGAAAGTGGTGCCAGCTACCTTACAGGCATTGTCACGGATATCACTGAGCAGAAAACAGACGACCAGCGTAAAAATGATTTCATTGCCATGGTAAGCCATGAGCTCAAGACCCCGCTTACATCCGTCAAAGGATATATCGAGCTGCTGCGGTTCAAGGGCAAAGACCTCGAACAGGGTCTCGACCAGAAATTACTGGATCGGGTAAACAGCCAGATTGACAAAATGACCACGCTCATCAACGGGTTCCTCGATGTGTCCCGGCTTGAGTCAGGAAAAATACAGATTGACAAGGAGCTGTTTGATATGGCCACACTCGTAAAGGCAGCCGAAGAAGAAGTGCACGCAACTATCAGCAGTCACCGGATAATATTTGCCCCCGTAATCCCCACACCGGTTATCGCGGATGAAGATAAAATCGGCCAGGTGGTAAATAACCTTATCAGTAATGCAGTGAAGTATTCCCCGGCAGGTAGTGAGATAAATGTAGCCTGTGTAACGGTCGGTACTGAGGCACTGGTCAGCGTACGGGACGAAGGAATCGGTATTGCGCCCGGCGACCTTGATAAACTCTTCGGCCGGTATTACCGTGTCAGCCACAGTGTAAAAACCGGCGTGTCTGGTTTCGGGATCGGCCTGTACATCTGCGCGGAAATCATCCACCGGCATGGCGGAAGGATCTGGGTGGAGAGCGAACCGGGCCATGGGTCTACCTTCCAGTTCAGCCTTCCCCTCGCGTCGGCCATACAAACCGGTCCATCAGCTGGTAGGAAAGGCTGAGCAACAATTCCCCGCTAACTGTAAGGTAATGTGAAAAAGAAGGTAGAACCCTGACCGGATGTGGATTCCACTCCTATATGTCCGTAATGTTCCCGGATGATTTCGGCTGAGATATAAAGCCCAAGGCCAAACCCCTCGCGGCTGCTGTTGCCGTCAGCTGGCACGCGGTAGTACCTGTCAAACAGGAACGGCTGCACGTCTGAAGCGATGCCCGGTCCATTATCCTTCACTGCCACCCTCGCGCTGTCAAGACCGTCAGTAACCGACACGGTGATGGTTGACCCGGGAGGGGAGTATTTAATAGCATTGGAGACAAAATTGCTGACCACCTGCAATATCCGCTCGCTGTCTGCATGCACAATGGCTACCGGGCTCAGTTCTGTTGTCAGGATATGGGTGGATGTTGTAAGCTGGTAGTTTGTTATGTGTTCGGAAATCAAATCATGCAGGTCAAGGGGTTTTGCGGAAATCTGCATTTTTCCTTCCGCGAGATTGCTGGAGTCCAGCATCGTCTGGATCAGCCGGGTAAGGCGGTCTACCTGGTTGTTCAGCCGCCTGAGTAAATCGAAATTCTGTTGCTTTGTGTTCGTTTCAAAACGCGAAGCCAGGAGATCACTGAAGCCTTTGATGGCAGTGACCGGCGTTTTCAATTCATGACTGGCAAGACTGATGAAATCATCTTTCTGTTTTTCCAGCAACATCCTGTTGGTGATATCATAAATCACACCGATCATCCGCGATGGGTGTTCATTGGCATGGGCAACAATCCGGCCGTACACATTCACCCACCGGATTTCGCTGGTATCCTGGCGTATAATCCGGAAATCAGACTGGAAGATAAATAACCCATTCATTGCTTTCTCCAGCTCGAGGGTAACCCTGTCCTTATCCAGGGGATAGACAACCGCCATGAGCAGATTGTCCACGCTGTCACCACCGTTCTCTGCCACTCCCAGTAACACCCTTGTCTGACTGCTCACTGTAACTGTTTCGTTCACCAGGTCCCAGTCCCATTCCCCCATTCCTGCCGACAATGCCGCCAGGCTGCTTTTCTGCTCTGAAATCATCATGGCTTCCTCCGCCAGTTTGCGATCGGTGATATTCCTTGCCACTTTCACCAGTGCTCCGGATGGATGTTCATTAATCGGGGTCATCACCCCACTCATAAAAAACCGGCTGCCATCCTTGTGCATATGCCATCGCTCATCAATTGAGCGACCGGTTTGTCTCGCAGTGTTGATTTCGACTTCCGCCATTTTTCCATGCCGGTCCTCCGGTGTAAAAATGAGGCTGGTATGCTGGCCAATGGCTTCCTGTTTAGTATAACCAAAAATATTCTCTGCTCCACTATTCCAATCTGTTATGATTCCCCCGCCGTCCAAAGAAATCACCGCAAAATCTTTTGCCGACTCAAGTATTGCGCGGAGATGGTTTTCAGATTTTAACCGGCTTTCTTCCGACTGACGGACTTTCGTCACGTCGCGTGCGAGAGTGGAGATCCCGATAATATCTCCAGTTGAATTGAGCACAGGCGATAATGTTATTTCCAGGTTTATTTCCCGCCTGTCTTTACGCAGGCGGAATGTATCGTAGACGGGTACCGCCAGCCCTTTTCGTATTGCATCTATTTTTTCAAGCAGTGGTGAAAAGTCGCCCGGTTTGAGGATTAACTCCAGCGATTGGCCGATGGCCTCTTTTGACGGGTAACCATATAATTTCTCCGCACTGGGGTTCCAGCTGGTTACCTTGCCATAGAGATCAATGGTCACCACGGAATCCTGGAGAGTGTCAATGATGGAGGAAAGGAAGTAGCTGGCATCACCACCAGCGATTATGGATGATTGCACGGTTAAGGGTTTGAGCGTAAAAAGGTAACTGCGAAAGGTAAGCTAAATGCGAGTCGCATCACTGGTTAGTTTATTTTTGCCCGACTTACGCAACAACCATGGCAGACCAACTCGATATACGTCGCGCATCACCGGCAGATGCCAGCGATCTCTCGTTTCTCATTCTCGAAAACGCGGAGCAAGTCCTGCGTCCCCATTACAACAAGGAGCAATGGCAGGTCTTTGCTGCCTACTATTCCATTCCTGCGGTAGAGCGGAAGCTCCGTCGCCAGACCGTGTTCTGTGGCGGGCGCGAAGGCAGGATACTGGGCACAGTCGGGTTGCAGGGTGACACGCTTGTCGGATTTTATACCCGTTATGGTTATTCCGGTCAGGGTATCGGTACCCGGTTACTGGACCATGCTGAACGGTTTGCCGCTACTACAGGTATTGACAGGTTGCACCTGTCTTCGTCACCCGAAGGGTTGCCTTTTTACCGGAAAAGTGGCTGGATGGAATTTGAAACGAAACTGGTATATTATTCAGGGGTGGGGTTCGAGGAGACACGGATGGAAAAAGACCTCGTTAACCTGGGGGCACCGGGCTCATTGTTGCCCGCCTAGGATCCTGTTCACCAGCTCTTCGATATCCCCTTCCGTTACCAGCATCTTGTGCGGATCGGGAAAGTGGGGGCTAGCCAGGAGTTTTTCCTTTTCCGGCCCGCTGATTATCCGTGCTGCTTCGGTTTTTTCACCTTCGGTAAAAAGATCCAGCAATACAATTTCCCCCCTGACACCCCGCGCTTCCACAATCTCAAAGCGGTTGTTGGGAAAACTGTCAGACGAATAGAAATCCTGGCCGCCAAAGACCAGCATCCTGTTTCCCGGCAACTGGTAGAGGTAGTAGTCGCCTTCATCCTCCGTTTCTGAAAGGAGATAGAAGTTGCCGGACTCTACCCGGATAGCGGTCACGCTGTTTTTTTCCCTGACAAAATTTATACTCCGCTTCAGCCGCAGGTATCTGCTGTATTCTTCAGCCATCACCCAGATACCAATCCCGATGTAAACTACTATGGCGGCAAGAATCAGTTTGATGAGCTTCTGTTCGATATAAAAAAAGGCGATCAGTCCGCCGGCAATCACCAGTACTATCCATACTGCCACCACTTTCAGCATCCGTTTGCGGGAGGGGCGACGGGTGGACACCGCATCTTCAAGCATCTGCAGTTCGGCCGGTTTCAATGGGCGCTCGTATTTCATTCAGAAGTGTTTAATGACCGGTATTGTAAGTTGATTTTTTCGCTGGAAGGAGTCCGGAAGGTAGATAAAGTCGCCGAACAATTCATCCACGGAAACGCTTTGGTTTATATTTACCCAATGAACCCATCGAACGAGTTGCTCCGCACCCGACAACATTTTGAAGTGCTGGATGGCATGCGTGGCGTGGCCGCCATTGCCGTAGTAGTTTTCCATTTCATGGAGATCGTGGCGCCCAACCCGGTAGACAGTTTCATCTCGCATGCCTACCTGGCCGTGGATTTTTTCTACTGTCTCTCGGGATTCGTAGTGGCATATGCATATGATAGCAGGCTGAAGGATCTTGGGGCCTGGACTTTCCTGAAACTCCGCCTGATCCGCCTCCATCCGCTGGTCCTGTTCATGGCCTTCGTCGGCCTGCTTGTGTTCATCACCGATCCTTTTAGCGATCTCTGGAAAAAATACAGCGCTGACCTCGGCTACCTGCTGGGTTCTTCGGCATTGATGGTACCCTATGCAATCGTGAAGGAACGTTACAATAATCTTTTCCACCTCAACCCGCCAACCTGGTCGCTGTTCTGGGAATATGCCGTTAATATCTTCTATGCATTGGTACTCGTGCGCACCCGCAGGTGGATGCTCTGGATCCTGCTGCTGGTATCGGCTGCCTGGCTCTGCTTTGAAGCCAGCCGGTATGGGAATGTGGGCGTGGGCTGGAGCGGGAAAACATTCTGGGGAGGTGCGGCACGGGTTTCCTTTTCCTTCCTCGCAGGTCTGATGGTTTACCGCTTCCGGCTGCTGATCCGGTTGAAGACCGGTGTGGTGCTCCCTGCGATCCTGCTGCTGCTGTCTTTCCTGGTGCCGTTTTCACCGGGTTATAACCAGTTCATCGATCCGGTGCTCGTCATCGCCGTTTTTCCCCTGCTCGTGGCCATCGGGGCGGGCAGCGCTGCAAAAGGTTTGATGGCACGTATCTGTAATTTCCTCGGGGAAATATCCTATCCCTTGTATATGGTGCATTATCCCTTCATCTGGCTCTTTATGAGTTATGTGGAGAAATACAAACCCACCCTTCCAATGATGCTGGGTATCACAGCAGCGGGTACTGTATTGCTTACGGGACTCTCCTATGTTGTGCTGAAAAAGATGGATGAGCCTTTCAGGAAATTCCTGAAGAAAAAATTTGTGTGATGGCCTGCCCAGACAGTCTATGCTGACAAAACGCGCAACGGTTGCGCGAAACTCTCGCAAAATAGTCACAAAAAAACTGGCCAGCATTTATGGCTGGCCAGTTTCAAACCCCTGGATATTTACTTAAAACATCGTGAATTCAACCCGACGGTTTTTCTGGCGACCTTCGGCAGTTTTATTCGACTCGATAGGCTGGGCTGCACCATAACCTGTCGCTTCGATACGGGATGCATTTGCACCCTTACCAACGAGATAGGCTTTTACCGACTCAGCACGCTCTTTTGACAATTTCATGTTCGCCGCTGCGGAACCAATATTGTCAGTATGTCCCGCGAGCTTCAGGGTAAAATTCTTCTGCATCAGCACTGCGGCTACTTTATCCAGCGCACTGTTGGATGACTCCTTGAGAGTGGATTTGCCAAGATCAAACTCAAGGTCCTTGATGGCATCATCCAGTACCCTGCGATCTTCCGCTGTCACAATCACTTTTTCGGTTACCGGATTCACGATTACCGGTGCCGGCATGGCAATCGGGCATCCGGCACCATCGACCACGGTACCTGACGGGGTGCCAGCGCACTTGTCAAACTTGTTCGCTACACCATCGCGATCGTCATCACCAAGTTCCTGCTGGTAAGCCTGTTCCTTTGCCATCCGTTGTTCTTCCAAACGTGCAAGCTGGTTGCGGAGTTCAGCACTCTCTGCCGCATTGGCTTCGCGTAAAGCCGCTACCGGACTGAAGTTCTGGAGTTGTGATGATTTTTTATTACCCAGCGCAATTTCGATCCCGGCGTGTGCATAGGAGAAGCGGTCGTTTGTGGCGCCTACTACACCGTCAAAATCGTTGGCCTTCATAAATCCAACGCGATACCCCAGGTCAAGGTTCACCGCTTTACCGAGGTTGACCTTCAGACCCGCTCCAACAGGGATAAACCAATTTTCATTATACCCGGTCGTAGCCCCTGCAGGGGTGTTGAATACTTGTGCTTTTGATGACATATACCCTGCACCGGCTGTGATATAAGGGGAAAGCACACTGCGTTTGTTGTTCAGGCTGAAATTTCCCACGGTAAGGTTTGCACTGACTGAACCTGCCCAGTCGATCCGCGTTTCAAATGAACTGTTGTCCTGTGCTGCACTGTTTGCAGGGAGGGAATTTGCCCTTTTCCCTTCAACTTTTCCGGCGAGGAAATCTGCCTGGATACCGAATCCCGGCAAAATCTGTTTTTTAATATAACCCCCGTATCCCCATTTTTCCTGAGGGGTACGGTAATCCCCATTCGATTTGTTATTGAAAGGGGTGTAATGCGTAAGCATCCCTCCATTAAGTCCGACAGACCAGGTACGGAATGCTTTTTTTTCATATCTCTCACTGCTGTCGGTAGCAGTCTGTTGGGCATTAACGGCGGATCCTAACATTGTGAAGCCGAACGCAACGGCCATTTTCGTAAATACTGATTTCATAATACGTGACGTAATTGTTTTTTTGGCCTGCTGCGCAATAGTACCCAGCCCCGGCCGTGTCCGGTTGTGCAAAGTCCTGTCCAGAATCAAGGTCAGGCACGGCTTACCCGCAAAACCAGCATCTTCTCCGGGTAAATAAAGTGTATTATTTGTGTCATTCTAACACTAAGCTTTTTTGTACACATCAAAAAGGGGAATAGCAGGGCAATGCGTGGACATAATCGGACTATGCTTGCCCATTAAAACACCGGTATCACACCGGTATCTTGTTGGAGCAGTTTTGGATGAAAATTGATTGATACTAATATGCTAACCAATAAAAAAAAAGTTATGTCAAAAATTGCTTATGTACTTGCAGGTGTCGCGATCGGTATGCTGATTGCGCCGGCAAAAGGTTCTGAAATGCGTTCGGGTCTGTTGAAAAGGATCAGGAAATATGCGGATGATACGGATGAAGCTGTAGCGGGCATCAGCCGTGTGGCGGATGCCAAAGCAGAAGAATTCCAGCAGAAGATGTTCCTGAAGGCTGATAATATTACGCGTACAGTGGAAGAGCAGTTTTGAGGCTGGCAGGGAGGTACCGGACCGGCTCTTGTAGTTAATCGGCTACAAAGGAAGAGATGAAATAATACCCGCGTGTTTCCAATATACACGCGGGTATTGCGTTTGCGGGATATAAAATCCCCTATCCGCATGGCAAACCCCTACATTTCGATGTTACGAGCAGCCTGGAAGTATGCCCGTAAGGCAAGACGCAGGATGATATTTATCTATGTGTTATTCTTGTGTGCGAATATTGTGTTTTCACTTAATCCATTGCTACTCGGCTGGTTCGTCAGCAAGGCACAGGCGGACAGCTCCCGGATCCTTAGGTATGCGCTGATGTATGCCTGCAGTTATTTCCTGCTGAAACTGGTTGAATGGGCTTTCCATGGCCCGGCGCGGCTGATGGAGCGGGCACTCGCTTTCCAGCTGAGCAAAAATTTCATGCAGGAGAAATACCACGAGACGCTTCACCTTCCGGTGAAATGGCACCAGGACAATCACAGTGGTGCCACCATCAACCGGATCAAACGGGCCTATGATGCGTTACGGGGTTTTGCCGACGGCGGATTCACCTACATGCACACCCTGACAAAATTTGTCTTTTCCGTTATTGCGATCATCCTTTTTTCCCCGTTATTCGGATCACTGGCGGTACTGATCGGATGTATCACGGTGGCAGTGATTGCCCGTTTTGACAAACCGCTGATCCGTTCGCTGAGGGAAGTCAACCAGCGCGAGAATGAGGTTACCTCCAATCTTTTTGACAGCCTTTCCAATATCCGTACGGTGATCACACTCCGGCTGGAGAAAAGTATGGCAAAAGGCCTGATGCATAAACTGATCCTGGTGGCCCGGCCATTCCGCCGGAACGCAGCTATCAATGAATGGAAATGGTTTACCGCGGAAATGATGATCACTGTGATCTATTGTATCATCGTGGTTGGCTATGTGTACCAGCACTGGACACCCGGTGCCGTTTTTTATGTGGCGGGACTGGTTACCCTGCTGGGTTATGTCAACCAGTTTACCAGCGTATTCCAGAACGTGGCAAGCCAATACACCTCACTGGTGCAGCAAAAAACAAACCTGCAGGGTGCAGCAGATATATCCGAGGCCTATGCCCGGAGCCATCGTGGTGAACATCCTGCCCCGTTTGAAAGCGGCTGGAAAGAACTGAACATCCGTAATCTCAGCTTCTCGCACAGGATCGAATATGACGACCAGTACAAACCGCAGAGCCTGCATCGCCTGAACCTCGATTTCAAACGGGGAACCCGCATCGCGCTGGTTGGCACAAGCGGCAGCGGCAAAAGCACCCTGATGTCGCTGTTACGCGGACTCTATCCGGCAGGCCAGGATACCGTTATTTCCATCGATGGGCGGTCTGTGCCGGCTGACAGCATCCACCAGTCGACGACATTGTTTCCACAGGAGCCGGAAATCTTTGAAAATACAATTGCGTACAATGTCACACTTGGACTTGCCTGCACACCGGAGGAGATCCACCGGGTGTGTGAAATCGCGCAGTTCAACGAGGTGATCAGCCAGATGCCGGATGGCCTGCAGACGGATATACGCGAAAAAGGAGTCAATCTTTCCGGTGGCCAGAAGCAACGCCTTGCCCTGGCAAGGGGAGTGCTTGCTTCGCGTGACAGCAACCTGGTGTTGCTGGACGAACCAACCAGCAGCGTGGATCCGGCAACAGAGCGCCGGATCTATGAGCGGATGTTTGATGCCTTCTCCGATAAGGTGGTGGTTTCCTCGATCCACCGGCTGCACCTGCTTGATAATTTTGATTACATCTATGTGCTGGATAAGGGAAGTATAGCAGGGGAGGGTACACTGGATGATCTGCTGGCCAATAATCCACTGTTTGTGAATATGTGGGAGAACCAGCAGGGTCCGGTCGTCAGGAAAATGGTTGGTTGAGATAATTACAGGACAGGTTCATCCCTCAGCCAGACTTTCAGCTCAAAGCCCTTTCCTTTGGATGAATGGATCCTTACCCTGCCATCGTAAAGGTCAGCGCGGTTCCGGATGTTCAGCAATCCGACGCCGAAGGGTTTCTGGTGTGTATCCCATCCGTTTCCATTGTCGCTGATGGTAACACTGAAAGTGTTATCCTGTTTTGTAATTGTAATTCCTGCTTCTGATGCATCAGCGTGTTTCAGGATATTGGTAGTCTGTTCCTGTATGATCCGGAAAATGGTAAGCTGGAGTTTTGGTGACACCTCACCATCGCTGAACCCGTGAAGGGCCAGCTGTATTTTCAATGAATGTACCTGGGCGATGTCCTCGATGAGGTTCTCGATATTATCTTTCAGGCTGAGGATATTCGTATTGGGTATAAGGATGGATTTTGCAATCCTCCTGATCTCGTTCATCACGAGCACGATCTGGTCCATTGATTTCCGCAGGTACATTTCACCATCAGGACCTGCACTCAGACCCATCTGGATATACATTTTTGTGACGGCCAGGATCTGGTTGATGTTATCATGCAATTCTTCGCCGATCTGTGATCGCTCCCGCTCCTGTGCCTCCACTACTGCCTGTGTTTTTTCCAGTTGCGCCATCACCCTTCCGTGCTCGAGTTTTTTTTCAAGCTCTACCATTTCGGTCACGTTCCTTGTCGATCCGATCATCCGTATGGCAACACCATCTTCATTCCTTTTGATTTCCCCCTTGTCTTCCACATGTGCAAAAGATCCATCTGCTTTCCGGAGCCGGTAGGAGTGCCGCCAGGATGATTTTTCTTTTGCTTCAAATACCGCTTCCAGGTGGGCAAGGAATTCCGGCCGGTCTTCTTCATGGATGAGTCCAAACCAGAAGTCTTCCCGTACCACGTCATTGTGTACCTCATAGCCAAATTGTCTGCTGTGACCTCCATCAATCCATAATATCGACTGGTCGGGAATATCCCAGTTCCAAAGGCAGTCATTGGTAATTTCGGTAACAGCCCGGTACAATGCATTCTGAGCAATAAGGTCAGGTGGCAGGGTTTGTTTCATGCTGGTAAGGTGAAATGAAGGCAGTGACGCCTGGGCATGAGGTCACAAAACCGGGACCGGATTCTTTTTATTATATTTTATAAGACATGGCCACGAAGTACTGCGGACTTACACAGATTCCTGGGAATGCACGTATACATTCACTGCAACAGGAGTTGCACTGTTACATGCATGGTATGCATTGCTTCCGGTAAATGTTTACCCTCAGTGGTCCCGGATAAACCATCACCGTTCGTAATTATTCAGCGCGGTGAGCAACTGATCAGTGGTGAGCGGACGGAGGCGAAATCGACCGCTTTTTGCGCAAGGGTGCTGTATTTGTCGCCGCCCTCTTTTATACGTATTTTCTGCCCCGGTTTTACGTTAGTAAACACCTGTGTTTTTTTTGTAACCGGCCAGTAGATCTCGATCCGGTCGACCACAGTCGCGGTTCCCAGCCCGATATGCTGTTGCAGGGGGTTGGCCCCGAAGCTGGCTCCTGAATTCACATCACGGTGTACAGATCGCTGGCTGCCGTTCTCGCGGAAACTCACCTTCAACCTCGCCCCGATGGCAGCACGGTTGCTCGTTACACCGGTCAATTCGATATTGATCCAGTTGTTTGCATTCTGTCCCGGGTTCAGGTAAAGGGGATTCTGGTAATGATCGCCATCGTAGGCGCCACCCATATCCATGTAAAGATCCTGGTCACCATCCCCGTCGAGGTCGGCAAATGACACGCCATGCCCTTTCTGCAGGTTGCCTACACGGGCTTCAGTGGTAATGTCATCGAACCTTTCGCCGCTGATATTATGGAAAAGTTTATTGGGAACCAGTGACTGGTAGAGTGGATTACCTGTCGCCATATAGATATCGGGATAACCGTCATTGTCAATATCGCCAAAATTCATTCCCATTGAAAAGGCTACTTTGTTGAGTCCCATTTTTTCGGACATATCTTCAAAAGTCCCATCCTTTCTGTTGATGAAAAGGAACTGTTTCCCACTCTGGCCGGTCGGCTGGCCAAGTGCTTCACGTGCGGCATAGGTGCCCAGGGATCCGCGGAACTCATACCCGCAGACAAGTATATCCAGCCATCCGTCGTTATTTACGTCCAGGAAAGCCGTGGGAAAAGTAAGCGTGTTGCAGGCATACAGACCCGCTTCCTCCGTCACATCGGTGAATACCACCACACCGTTTTTGATGCCATCATTACGCAGCAGTATTTTCCTGTCGCGCAGGGTGGAAATAAATATGTCCGCACGTCCGTCGTTGTTGTAGTCGCCGGATGTGACACCTTTGACAAAAGTCAGCAGTTTGGTATGGCTTTCCACTGCCGTATTGGTAAAAGTGCCGTCATGGTTATTGATGTACAGTTCGCAATAGTTGTTGTCGGCGAGGGTGGAGGATTCATTCCCGATAAATACATCCAGCCATCCGTCATTGTTAAAGTCGTTCCAGGTGGCCGTTTGGGTGGGATGGAAGGAGAGCAGTCCGCTTTCTTTCGTCACATCGGTGAAGGTGCCATCGCCATTATTCCTGACCAGCGAATTCGGTTCACGTCCGTACGGGCCTTTCCAGGCACCCCGCATGACAAACAGGTCCTTGAATCCGTCGTTGTTATAGTCGGTCTGCATGATGTGCAGGCCACCGGTGAGTTTTGACAGTCCTGATGAATCGGATACATCTGTAAAAGTACCGTTGCCATTATTGCGGGCATAGTGCATGCTTTCCTTCAGGCTCCAGCTTGAGGTGATCACGTCCGGCAGGCCATCGTTATTGAAATCATCCACTACGCTCCCCCCGGCGAGGTTGTCGGTATTGAGTCCCATGTTCATGGCCACATCAGTGAATGGTTTTACACCAGTATGGGCGAAAGAATCCAGACCGGGTATCAGCAGGGCCGCTGGTACTTTGCCGGGGTAACCACCGATGGTCATGTAGGCGATATTCAGCAGCCAGCGCGATTCAAGGTCTTCCGGATTCCGTTGAAGCATTTCTTCATAAATGGCAATTGCACGGGAGGAGCCGACGGGATCATTGTGTACCCCGTTTCCCATAACCGGGAACAGGCAGGATTGCGATGCGTGATTGCGCAGGCAATTGGTCCGTTCCCCATCGCGCATCCAGGACATCGCCAGATAGCGTAAAGCTTTATCGCGGTTGCCTGTCTCCAGCGGACGGACATTTTTCAGAAGCGCACTGAACGCCTCGGTCGCTTTTTTCTCATCCCCGAGTTCGAGCAGTGCGATTCCTTTGTAGTAGGTCGCCTCTTTCGCCAAATGCTGTGCCCGCAGGTCGTGCAGGATGGAATCATAATAAAGCAGTTTGGCTTCCGATGCAAAGTCGTTGTTGTGATCTGAATTTTTAATTTCCAGTGAGGCGAGTAATGATGCCATGGCATCATTTGAATAATTGTTGTTGGTGCAAGACGTTGTGAAAAAAACAAATACGCCAAACATCCAGCTGCAGATGCGTTGCATAAAAAAAATAAGATGATTCCTGCTATGCAGGTAAATAGGTTGGGAGATGGTCTATTCAGGCCATTGTCCGGGGAGGCTCGGGGCGGGCTGTCAGTACACAGGTGGATAAAGCCGGCACTATGTCTGGCCGGTTGCGTGTATCAGCAAAGAACAGCCGCAGTTGCAACAGGATGCCGGGCTGTGGCGGGAAGGTATCTGCTTTTTGTTTTTTTGCGATGGGTTTGTGTTGTACCGGCTGGCCGCTTTCTTCGGCCGTTTTTTCCAATTTTGCTTTCTGCAGTTCGCTTTTCAGGTCGTTTGCCAGGCAAAGCAGGTAAATGGTATCCCCTGCGATGCGGCGCTGCACATAATCGTAAGTCCGCCCACCCGCCTGCACCACGCCTTCCAGCCGTTCATATCCTTCGTCATGCCGGTTGTAATACGGCATTGATAACGGGATTTTTACTTCAACAAGGTCCTTGTGATTATAGTCGCCGCGGTCGAGGCGCGATGCCGTTGCAGCCTCCAACGCAGACAGGGATCTGTCAAATGCAAACTGGTAACCGGCAAGGTTGAACAAATGGATCGTGAGAAAAAATATCGCGGTCAGTTTTGTCAAAGCAAACAACCCGGGTTAAATGCCGGGTTGTTGCCAAGTTAGTTTTTTTTCGGTTTGTGCCGGCCAAACCATCCGGGAAAATGCGGATCAGCGGGTCAGTTTCATCCCGAAACCCGGCAAAGGGGAGGGAGTGAGCCGGCCATTGCTTAGTTTATACGAGCTATAGTCCACCTCATCCGAAAAACAGGTGACCCCTTCAATGGTCGGGGTGTTGCCATATGCTGCCGTGTAGTGCGAGATATAAAATGATTTTATCGTGTCCCCCCATGCATGTGGTGAAGCCATCATACCGATCTGTTTCAGCTGTGGTGCCAGTTTGCGCCAGCGGGTGAAACCATAACCGGAAATATCATCGAGGTACACATCCAGTGCCTGGTCGCGACCCAGTTCCAGTGCCAGCGGCAGGTCCGGGTTTGCTTCGCCGTCGGCGAGCAGCGTATTTCGGCGACCATTGGCACGACACCATTCTTTCAGTTTGGTCCAGTCGGCCCGGGTTTCGCGGAATGGTTCCTCGATCCAGAACAGCGGGACGTTTTCGATGCCCTTCAGGAATGCGATGAACTGGTCTGCGGTGAAAGCATCATTGCCATCTACCAGGATATCGATGCCGGGGAAATTTTTATGAATCAACTTCACCACTTCGATGTCTTTTTTAAGCCCCGCATCTTTCTCCATCCATTTACCACCGCGTCCGATCTTGACTTTCAGCTGGCGATAGCCATGGTCCACATCATACCGGCAGTTTTCCAGGATTTTATCCAGCCCGGACGGATTGGATTCGGGTTCCATTTCATCAAAATAGATCATCCCGGAATAACAGTTGGTCACTATCGGATCCTTGCTGCCCCCGATGAGTTCATATACGGGCTTGTTGAGGATTACTCCTGCAAGGTCATGGAGGCAGAAATCAAATGCGTAATTGGATTCGGCCAGCACACCGATGGCGGGATCAAAGAGTTCAGTGAGTTTTTTACCCTTCAATGTTGCGAACAGTTCGGTGGCCTTCGGTTGTTCGCCCCGGAGCAAACCAAGTCCTTCAGCGCCCTGGTCGGTGATGATAGTACAGAAGGTCACCCGCGGGCCGGTGCCATGCACGCCAAGCCTTGAGTTTTTACCGACGAGACGGGGATATTTGAGCTGCACATCCCGGAAACGGATGTCTTTGAGTTTATGGTCAGCCAATGCGGACTGCCTGTTTGCTTCCCATCCGTTTCCGAAGCCCATTGTAGGCAGTAATATTCCCGCAGAGGCAACGCCGGTCAGGCGTACAAAGTCTTTCCGATTCATATGGTATTTTTTTAGTGTGTGCGGTCCGGGGGGTGGTATTTTCATTGTCACGCTCATGCTGCCGGACCGCTATTCCAAGAATGCATAATCAACTGCGGCATCATTTCCCGGTGAAATGATTGCCTGCGCCCCGTATGAATGGGTGGGTTGCGTCCGCAGCGGGGCAGGAAATAAAAGGGCCGGGTAAAAACCCGGCCCGACTTGCTTCTCAAAACTTATGGGAGTCTTGAACCTGTAATGTATAGAGGCATTGTGCCCTCATGGATAAAAAGCAACGAAAGCGCGGTATTTGTCAACCAAATCAAACCGCTCCGGGTTGCTTTCCTTTTTTCGTTTTTAGTTTCCCATTCCCTGCATTGCACCACCGGCACCTTCCATTTCCGGTTTCATGTTTTTGCGTTTGAACAGCGACATATCCACTTTTCCGAAGGTGAAACTGAAGTTCAGGCGGAACATCGGTGAGTCACCGATACGGTAGGAATCCTGGATATAGAATTCGCTGAACGAATACTGCTCACTGGTGCGTGTGCGGAAAATATCATTCACACTGAGTGTGACCGCAGCTGCATTGTTTTTCAGGAATGTCTTTTTCACTGCGAGGTCAATACCCCAGTTGGGACGGATATAACCCTGTGCCGAACTCTGTGTGGTACCAAACCCTGGTCCCCCGAATCCGCCGCCACCGGTGTTGATGGGCAGGTTTGTTTTTGACTGGTAGGTAGCGGATAACTGCGAACTGAAATTCGCGGGCATTTTGAAGTTGGAGTTGAACTTGGCAAACCAGCTCCACAGTGCTTCCTGTGAACTACCCGCAATATTATCGGTATTGATTTTCGAATTATACACGTTCACGTTGGTATTGATATCCCACCATTTTGCCAGCTGGTTCTGCGAAGTGAGTTCAACTCCCATCGACCTGCTGGAGTTGGCATTGATATAGGTACTCAGCGGACGTTTCACCGTACCGGATGTAATGGTGTCGAGATAACGGGTGATCAGGTTGTCGGTATGTTTGAAGTAAACCGATGCCAGGAACGTGTGTTTGTTCGTGAAGCTCTTTGTATACGATGCTTCCAGTGAGGTGGTGAACTCCGGATCGAGTTCGGCATTACCCCTTGTCCAGTTAAGCTGGTCCGTGGAATCGATAAACGGAATCAGCTGCAGGAAGAACGGACGGTTGATCCTCCTGGTGGCACTGATCTGCACAGTCTGGTCGTTCTTCAGTTTCTGGCTGAGGAAGATCGACGGGAAAAGGCTGATCGGGTAATCGTTGGTGAATTTCTGTTTCAGGTCAGGCAGTTCGCCGGTGTACGTGGAACTTTCCCCGCGCAATCCGATTTTATATCCGAAATCCTTGATGGCACCGCCGAGGGAAATATAGGCAGCGTATACATTGTTATCGTTGTTGTAGTTTGCCCCTGCAGAGGAGATTGGTTCAAACTGACCCGTTGATGAATTATAGAATGAGTTGCCCTGTGCGTTTTCGAGTGTCTGCAGTTGTGCACGGAGACCTGTTTCCAGTTTCATGCCCTTACCAATCGGTGATACAAAGTCAGTCTGGATGGTGGTAAAGGAGTTCTCGCCATTACCCAGGATCTGCTGGCGGATTTCAGAAAGTGGCGTAGTACTACCCCGGGCGCTGTACACATTTGTGTTGTAAAGGGCTTCGAAATCACTTTTACCGGCGAAGTAGTTGAAGTCGGCCGTCAGTTCCATGCCCTGTTTGGGGAACAGGTATTTAAAACCACCCTGCAGTCCGTTTGCATTGAAGACCCGTTCATTGGTGGCGTTACGTTCGCTGTAACTCTTGTAGTCGGAGGCACTGTAAAAGCTATCGGTTGTGAGTTTGTCAGATGGTTTGAAACTACCCCGCACTTTTACATATCCAAGTGAAAAACTGGTGCGGTTGTTCAGGAAATAATCAACACCCACGCGACCAAAAAGGAAACCACCCTTCATCCTGTTTTTACCATCCTGTTCGATGAATAATGTCGGGTTACTGAGCAGGCTGGTGATATCGGTATTGTTGGTACTGCGTTGTTTCATCTGGTTCCCGAATGCCGCTACCGTCACATTAAATTTGTTCTGGCGCAGGCTGAAACTACCGCCACCATTCAGGCCGCCGCGTTTGTCAACACCGGCATTGACCGAACCATTGTATCCAACACGTTTATTTTTCTTGAGCACGATATTCAGGATACCCGCATTACCACCGGACGCGTCATACTTGGCGGACGGGTTGGTGATAATCTCAACGCTTTCGATGGCATCGGCCGGGATCTGGTCGAGGGTCAGTGTGGTCGGACGTCCGTCCACATAAATCTGCGGGGCTGCGTTTCGCACGGACACATTTCCGTCGATATCCACATTCACCGAAGGCACGTTGCGCATCACATCGAGCGCGGTACCACCTGCGGTCACAATATTCTTGTCCACGCTGAATACTTTTTTATCGATATCCATCTTCAGGCGACCGGAGGTGGAACTCACCGTCACCGCACCGAGTTGCTGTACATCGGAGGAGAGGGTGACCTTGCCCAGGTCCTGTTCGAATGCACTGGCCATGGCGGAGAAATCGGGCATCTGGCTGCCACCTGCAGGAGGTCCGCCAGCGGGTTGACCACCGCCCTTCGGCATAATCACGAGCTTCTGCTCTTTTGCCTGGAAGCCGGTACCAGAATATTTTACGATAAGTGGGGTGAAAATAGGCAGCTGCTCGAGGCTGAAGTCACCATTGGCCAGGGTAGTCACGCCTTTCAGCAGGGTCTGCCTTGGTTTTTTGGTAACGGTATCGGTCACTTCTTTCAGTACTACCACGGAGATGTCCGCCAGCCCCTTTCCGGTGCTGTCGGTCATTTTTCCAAATACCCGTCCAATGGAGGGGGGAGCGGCTGCGCCGGCCGGGGATTGCGCAAAAAGGGAGATTGTTACCAGCAGCATGGCCATCGCCAGCAGTATCGACTTCTTCATAAAAAAGGAATTGAGGCGCAAATATAGTTGCCCAACGGCCGAAAAAAGGGGGAAATGCAACCAAACGGCCAGATGACGCTACGAACGGTAAACGGTATCCCGTGGCCGGCCAGCGGCGTAAGGGAATGCCCGTATTTCAGGAAAGGCGGTTGACGAACGACTGCAGGGTGTCGCGGTAGGTATCGCTGACAGGCAATTCAAGTGTGCCGAGGAAGAGGCTGTTTTTCTTTACAGCGGTGATGGCTTTTTTTGAAACAAGGTAGGATTTATGGATCCGGATAAAGTTGCTGGCGGGGAGCAGGTCTTCGAGGCTTTTCATGGTCATCCTTGATACCACCGGTTTGTTGCTGCTGCGCAGGTTGATCCGCACGTATTCCTTCAGGCTTTCGATCCAGGTAATATCATCGAGCTCCACTTTTACCTGGCTGTAATCGGAGTTCACAAAAATATGCTGGTCTTTTTCCTCACTGCGGTTCTGCAACTCGTGCAGGTTTTTTGCCTTGTTGCATGCCTGGAAAAAACGCGACAGTTCGACGGGTTTGAGCAGGTAATCGATCACGTTGAGCGAGAACCCGTCGAGGGCAAACCGTTCGTAAGCTGTAACGAGGATTACCATTGGCTGGTAAGGAAGGCTCCTGATAAAATCGAGGCCAGTCATACCCGGCATTTCAATATCGATAAAGATGAGATCCGGTTTATCCGAATGTACAAAGGCCATTGCCTTTACCGGATTGTGGAAGGAGCCGGTCAGTTCGAGGTAAGGCACCTGCGAGATATTATCCTCCAGCAGTTTGAGTGCAAGCGTTTCGTCATCTATGGCGATACATCGGATCACGGTGTCAGGTTTAATTGCAGGTGAACAGAAAATACATTATTTAGACGCGTGGTTTCGAGTATGTAATTATCCCGGTAAAGCAGGCTCAGCCTGCGTTGTACATTGGCCATACCGATGCCATGATTGGCGGAAGCTTCGGCCATGACTGCATCCGCATAGTTGTTCCGGATACTGAAATCCAGCGTGTTGTTGCTGGTAAATGAACGGATTTCAATCCTTGGTTCCGCAACAATTCCCATTCCATGTTTGAATGCATTTTCCACCAGCGGGATCAGCAGCATTGGCGCAATCTTCAGGTTCCCCTGAGCCGGATGGATATCGACAACCAGTTCTACCTGTCCCTCGAAACGTTGTTTCTGAAGATCGATGTATTGCTGGATATAGAGCAGTTCTTTTTCAAGGCTGACCTTATCGGCGTCGGTTTCGTAAAGCATATACCGCAGGATGCCGGAAAGCTTTACCAGCGAAGGTTCCAGCTGGTCCGACCGGAACCTGGCCAGCGCCACCATGTTGTTGAGGATATTGAACATGAAGTGCGGGCTGATCTGCGAGCGGAGGAAGGTCAGTTCAGTTTTGAGGTTGATATTTTCCCGTTCGGAGTCTTCCCGGTTCTGCCGGATCCGCTGCTGTAATTCGCGGAATCCGATACTGCCGGCGAGGATAAATACACAGGGGAAAATGTACAGGAATAAAAGGCCTGCAACTTCGTAATGTTTTTCATCCACGAGGAAACGGAAGGAAAGAAAGTTGAACCCCGCCAGTGCCAGCAGCATGATAATTACAGCGAACACATACCTGGTGTATTGCTTCCGGTAAACGAAATGCGGGAATACATAATAACCATTGATGTAAAACAGCGCGATCCAGCTGAGGATATTGGTGATCCAGTGGATTTCAATCCGGGTAAATTCGAATGCCGGTTTGTTGGCGATGGATTTGAAAAAAAACATGGGCGCGGCAAAAATCACCAGCCACATCGCCACATGGGCCACGACGATCAGTAGGTTCCTGCCTGCCTCGTTTATTTTCATCCGGCCAATGTACGTTTTTGCAGTTAGACCCGACTTCAAATCCGGCAAAATGCAATCAAGTCCGGATTTTTGTCAACCACCCGTCCGTGTGGCGGCGGGTCTTCGGTAATGTTCGGCCAGCAGGATGATAAAAAAACCAATGGTATAGGCCAGCAGGTCTTTCCAGTCGAACCCGATCCCGATGACGGTCCGCGCCAGCCTCGAATGGCCGAGTCCAAGCCGGTATACCAGCCGGAAATACTGGGCGGTCTCGATGGCAAAGGCAAAAAGCAGGACGGCCACTGCCATGGGCTGCACGGGGCTATAGAGGAAAGCGCGCACGGCGGTGTATACCAGGATGACGACCAGCACATCTCCCACATACGGTCGTATGATGGCATCGTCCACATGCAGTGCAATCAATACTTCCACCAGGAAAAGCAAAAGGGCGATCAGGAAATAACGCGTACTGAACCGGAACTTCATGACTTCAAATCTCGGATTACTTGTGCAACTTTGCACAAAAGAAAGGTATGAACTGGCTCCTACTGGTCCTTGCAGGTTTTTTTGAAGTTGCGTTTGCGTTTTGCCTGGGTAAAACAAAGGAGGCAACGGGGACTACCATTTATTACTGGTACGCTGCTTTTTTTGTAACGCTGACCATCAGTATGCTGCTGCTGATCCGCGCAACGCAGACCCTGCCCATCGGAACGGCCTATGCGGTATGGACCGGCATCGGTGCTGCCGGAACAGTCGCCGTAGGTATATTTTTCTTCAAGGACCCCGCTACTTTCTGGCGGCTGTTTTTCCTCGTTACCCTCATTGGCTCGGTGATCGGGCTGAAAGTTGTTTCACACTAAGGGTGCGTTGGTCACGGTAACCAATCTGTACCATTCCGCACGGGCCGGATTAGTGCCCTCCGGGGTGGGTTAGCTCGTCGTTAATCAGTATTTTGTAGTACATCGCGGAAACCAACAACCGCAGTGGTAATTCCATAAAAATGAAGGAGCAGTCAACCGAAACAACTGTTGTATTAACCGGGAAAAAAGGACTCACGGAAGACTGGACGGCAGTCGTACTCGGTGCCCTGGTTATCATAGGCGCACTTGCCGGTCTCACCCTGGCCATACCCTCGTTCAGCTGGTCGTCCCCCGGTGAAATAGGTACCAGGCTGCTGGGTTCCGCCAACCTGGTAAAGGCGGGAAGCCAGTTTTTGCTGGTAGCTGTTATCGTAGCACTGGCAGCGGTGTTACTGAACAAACCAGTTGTCCGCGCACTGCTGGTAATGGTGCCGGTGTATCTGCTCACCCTGCTGGCATTGATCGTGGCAGGCAGCAGCACCATGAAATCACTCAATCTCGAAGCGGTCATCTTCAGCCTGGTATTCGGACTGCTGATCGGCAATTTTTTTAAACTGCCGGACTGGTTCCGGGCAGCACTGAGCACGGAACTGTTTGTGAAAATTGGCCTGGTGCTGCTGGGGACATCAGTTATTTTTTCGGACATCCTGAAGGCCGGTTCACTTGGATTGATCCAGGCCGTGGTAGTGGTACTGTCTGTCTGGTACTTTGCATTCTGGGTCTGCAAAAAAATGAAAGTGGATCCCGAACTCACGATGATGATCTCCAGCGCGGTTTCCATCTGCGGGGTGTCAGCTGCCATTGCCACATCCGGTGCAATCCAGGGAGATAACAAAAAACTTTCGTATGTCATTTCCATGGTGCTGATTACTGCGGTGCCGATGATGATCTTCATGCCCTATATCGCCAGCTATTTTGCTTTCCCGGAAGCCGTCACGGGTGCATGGCTGGGTGGAAGTATCGATACCACCGGTGCTGTGGTGGCATCCGGTTCACTCGTGGGGGAGGAGGCTTTGAAGGTGAGTACCATTGTGAAGTTTTCGCAAAATGTGTTACTCGGCCTTGCTGCATTTGCGATATCGGTTTACTGGACGTATAAAAAGCCCGGCCACGGCGCGCAGCAGGTGGCCAGGCCAACATTGAAAGTGATCTGGGACCGCTTCCCGAAATTCGTGCTCGGGTTTATCGCTGCATCCCTTGCGTTTTCATTCCTTGTACCGGCTGGTATGGTTGCGGGAGTAAAGGATGGGATGAAAAACCTGCAGGGACTCTGGTTTGCCTTGGCTTTTACCAGTATCGGACTGGAGACCAATTTCGCAGAGCTCTTCCGGAACAACAGCCGTAAACCCTTCTATGCATTCCTCATTGCCCAGTTGTTCAATATTATGGTTACGCTTGCGATCGCTTACCTGCTGTTTTCACCGGCAGGTTAAGGGCATAAAAAAACCGGCGGTTAAAATCAATTAACCGCCGGCTTCAGTTGGTTCCGCATTAAAGGGAGTAGCGAAGCGTTACGCCATACGTCCTGGGATCTCCCAGTACTCCGGCATAGTGCCCGGCATTACCGCCCGCCGGAAGTAATTGCTCGAAATAATTTTTATCAAGCAGGTTGCGTCCCCAGACAAACAGGGAAAGCCCGCTGGTTGCCCTGAATCCCAGACGGCCATTCAGGAGCGCGTACCCGTCAATATTTAAAAACGCTGACGGGGAAGGGCTGGAAGAAAAGGAGGAACGGTAGTATCCTTCACCTGCTACAAAAAACTTCCCTGACTTGCCAAAGAGTGCAGCCGCCGTTGTGAATTCAGTGCCCAGTGATCCCGCCCATTTAGAGATCCCTGGCAGCTCGCCGCCCGAAATATCCTTGAAGGCAAGTTGTTGTCCACCCGCATTTGTTGACCCGGTTTCCTCCAGGGGCAGCGGGGCATTAGTGAATTTGACATATTCAGATTCTGTGTAAGCCACGGCTCCATAAAAAGTGAAGTGGTTGCCTGCCCTCAGGTTCGCATCCAGTTCCGCTCCCTTTACATTCACCTTTTCGGCGTTTGCCAGGTAACCACGGTTAACACCCAGCTCGGGTGACTGCACATTGGTCTGGTAGTTTTTGATATCCGAATTGTGCAGGGTCACATTCAGGCTGAAATTATCGGTCGGGTTTGTCTTGACGCCTAACTCAAAATGTTTTACATCTTCCGGTTTGATAATTGCCAGTTCAGTGGCCGCGGCGCCATTGGCACCGGTTGGCAGTCCGGCCACATTCACACCTACCGGTTTGAAACTGGTGGCGTAGGTAATGAATGTATTGATGCGTTTGTTGGCCCGGTAAGCGATGGTAAGCTGGTAGGTGATGTTGTTTTCATCGGCATCAGCTACATAGGATTGATTGCTGTACACACCGTTTTTGAAACCCTGCAGTGTTGTTTTCTCGGCAGTCGTTCCGTTATAGGTGGCAGTGTCCAGTCCGCCATAGGTCTTCCTGTCGTACACCACATCTTTTTTATCGTAGTTATAGCGGAGACCCGGTAATACGTGCAGGCCTTTGGCAATTTCCCAGTCAAGGTTTGCAAACACTGCCGCACTCAGCGATTTGATCGATTGTCTGGTCGTGATTCCATACCCTTCAAAAAGTCCTGGAGTTCTCCAGAGGGCGCTGGTTGAGCTCTGCTGGAAGCGCCAGGTGGCCGATCCTGCTTCTTCAATCGTTACCGGGTCAGATTGTACTTCCTGCCCGAGGACAAACAAGCCGGCAACACCACTCAGACGGGAAGAGAACTCACCTGCGTAACGCACCTCCTGCGACCACTGGCTTTGCTTCGAATAGTTGTTCGATTTGGCCAGCGACTGCAATCCGGTGAAGTCACGGTCATTGGAAGGGTTCCAGCTCCAGTAACGCCACGCCGTGGTGGAAGTCAGTGTTCCCGGTCCCAGTTTCGTGTCCACGTTGAGTGATGCCCCGCCCAGGTCGTTGCCGGAATTCCAGGGGGTATCATGATCCACTTTCCGGTCGAAGGGGTCTGTACTGGGGAGCTGGTAATTCAGGTCAGCAATGATCGCATTAAACTGGCGGTACGCTGCACGTCTGGTCTGCACCACACCGGCCACCACCTGCGCATAACCATCCGGCCGTTGCCTCGAGTCATCCAGTGATAAAGTAACGGTGGTATTATCCGATGGCTTGTATAAAAGTTGTGCATGGAATCCAAGGTTATTTATATCGTTGATATATTTCAGTGTGCGGATGTTCTCAATCACACCATCCCGCTGGGTCCCGGACAGGGAAATACGGGCTGCAAACTTTTTGCTCAACGCGCCGGTTACTGACGCTTTGGCCTGTACGTACCCATAGTTGCCGTAACTCACCTCAAAGTTTGCTGCCGTTTTGAAACTTGCTTTCCGGGTAGTGATGTTGAATGCACCGGAAGTTGTGTTTTTCCCAAACAACGTTCCCTGCGGACCACGCAATACCTCGATGCGTTCGATGTCGATGAAATCAAGTGTGGTGGCGGCAGGACGGGCATAATACACACCATCCACATAAAACCCTACACCCGGATCGATACCATCGTTGGTCAGTCCGAATGAAGAACCCAGTCCACGGATATTCAGGCCGGTATTCCGCGGATTGGAGGAGTAGAGCTGAACCGAAGGCACAAATTCCTTCACACGGTTTACGTTGAATGCGCCTGCGTCCTCCACTGTGGATCCGGTGATTACAGAAATCGGGATAGGCACATCCTGCAATACTTCCCTGCGCCTCCTGGACGTGACGATCACCGTATCGCGCTGGTAGAGTGATTGCAGCTGGATGGTAATATTGTTAACGGTGTTGCTCCTGATTACCCGCTGATGTGGTTCGAAACCGGCATACGTGACCACCAGTGTAAACGGATATTTTTCAATACCTGACAGTGCAAAATTACCGAGTGAATCAGTAGTAGTGCCGGTTCCGGTGTTTTTGATGACGATACTTGCGTAAGGGACTCCGGTATTGGTTTCACTTACCACACGCCCTGTGAGCTGCGAAAAAGCAAATGCGGGAATCAATAGGGCCAGAGCCGGGAGAAGTCGTTTCACGTTGTTGGTTTTGATTAGCGGGGTAATCTGTATGCAGTGACAGATAGATTAGAATGTCAATATCGCGGCAAACATAAGTGCTTTTTATAAGTCTACAAAATCCGTAGACTAATTTTTTATATGAAACTGATCCGGTGTCAGCCAGGCCATCATCTGCGGAAAGGCAGGCTCCCGGGCTATTTCAGCAGCCCGTCGATATCAGCGTTGAATTCCCTGACAAATTCGTCATAGTATTTCCCCGTTGCCGGACCCGTATAGCCGGTATGGATTTTTGCCACCTTACCCTGCCTGTCGATAAAGATGGTAGTGGGGAAGGAGAGGAAGGTATTGAGTGCAGGTAATGATGCCGCCACATTCTGTTTGTCGGCCACACCCGCAAAAAGCTCATCGTATTCGATGCCGAAACGGTTGTTGAACCGGCGGATCATCTTGTTTACATAGGCTGTATCCAGCGTACGTTCATAATGCAGGGCGATAATTTCAACACCACGCTGGCGGTTCTTTTTATACCAGGGTGCAAGGAACGCTGCTTCATCGATGCAGTTGGGACACCAGGTGCCACCGATGGTAACCACCACTACCTTGTTTTTATATTTTTCATCTTTCAGCGAAACCGGTTTGCCATCGAGGTTGGGGAAAGTGAAATCAAGTGTGCTGTAACCATCCTTCAGGTAAGTCAGTTTGTATGCATCAGGCAGACTGGCATTTTCATCCGGCACACCCTTATAGGCAAGTGAGCCCCTGGATCCGCTGAAGCTCCCGTCGGCCGACAATGTTCCGGTGTAATAGACCGGAGATGATCCGATAAACGAGGAGAGGTAAAACCGGTTGCCACTGACTGTGCCTTCAAGGTAACGGGAATCACCGGTGATCCGGAGGAAGGTTGCTTTCAGCTGGTTGCCTTTCTGGGTAAATAATCCCACTGCTTTTTCATCCTCTCCCTTGCCCGTGCTGAAACGCACGTCGTACGTGCCTTCCAGCTTCCCGACAGCTTTTACATCGGGTACGGTGAAGCGTCTGGTGATACCCTGTTCAGCTGTCACAGGGGTGCTGTTACCTGAATTGTCCTGGCGCCGCAATACACCCGTTGCCTTTTTTCCATTGATTGCAAAAACCAGTTCGTTGTCAAACTGGTCGATATGGATAAAAAGGGAATCATCGTTCCATGTCACCCGGCCGCCGTCAAATTTTTCTTCGGCATTCAGGAAAAAGATTTTCACGTCGGCCTGGCTGCGACCCGTGATTTCAAAGTTGAATGGTACCTGAGTGGAATCTTTCAGCTGGAACAGGCCGCGCCATTTCCCGAAGGGGGTAAATGGTCTGTGATCGCCGGCTCTGGCGGTGATCGAGAAAATGGTCAAAACGAAGATACCTGCCAGCTGGCAAAAGGGACGCTTGTTCATACTCTACAAAAATGATGGACAAAAGTACTGTTTTCCCGGCAAACCAACAGGCGTACGGTTTCAGGCAACGGCCCTGGTAAAATCCCTCCTGGCCATGACTTTGGTGATCAGTTTGCTGAGCCGGTCGGTATAATCTTCCTGCAGCCATTCCCGGTAGTTTTTCGTAACGGTTCCCAATGACTTGCAGTAAATTTTGACCCTGCGGGCAATTTCGGGGACCAGGTGTGCGGAGAGTGTGAGCGCTTCCGGTATGCACTGTGCATTTTCTATACACATCAGGCCATGCTGCCGGATCGAATCGTTCAGTGCCACTTTCAGTTTCTGGCCATCAGATGCGGCCTGCTGGCAGGCGGCCTGCATATCAAAAGCAAAATCGCTGGTATTCGGAAAGTTGGACCGGACTTCCACCTGGATCGACGGGGCAGTGTTGCCGAGGTCGCCATAAACGGAAGCGAGGTACTGGTCAGGGTTTGCAAAAATTCCCTGCCAGTCGATCGCTGCATCCCATGCCCCGAATCGTTCAACGTTGCCCCCGAGGTCGATGATCTTAAACCGTTTTTTATTTGCCAGTCGCCGCGAGCCCCGTCCGATCATCTGGTGGTAAAGTGTCAGGGACGTGGTAGCGCGATAGATAATGATGTTCCGTACGGTTGGTTCGTCAAAGCCCGTGGTCAGGATTGATACCGAACTAAGGATGCCATTCGGGGTTTTGCGGAACCATTCCACAATTTCCTGCCGTTCTTCGGCTGTGCAGTTATTGTCGAGATGGCGCACGGCGTAACCCGCTTTTGAGAAATACTCGCAGACATTCCTTGATGTAAAAATGCCATTGTTAAAAATCAGGGTTTTCCGGCCCTTTGCTACATTGCGGTAGGCGTTAAGCAGCAGGTTTAACA
>SEAD01000328.1 GCA_004173355.1 Chitinophagaceae bacterium
ATATATAGCACAACATATTAAAAAAGCCTCTCCTTTGGAGAGGATTGGGTGAGGTTATGAAGAAATACACATACACAGATAAAAAAGACACCAGGTCGGGGTTTGGTGACGGGCTTTTGGAAGCAGGTAAACGTAACCCCGAGGTAGTGGCACTTTGTGCCGACCTGGTCGGTTCTTTAAAAATGCAGGATTTTATCAAGGCTTTCCCTGAACGTTTTATACAGGTGGGGATTGCCGAGGCCAACATGATGGGGATCGCTGCGGGTTTAACCATTGGCGGCAAGATCCCGTTTACGGGTACTTTCGCTAATTTCTCTACCGGCAGGGTTTATGATCAGATCCGCCAGTCTATCGCGTATTCGGACAAGAACGTTAAGATCTGTGCTTCGCACGCGGGATTGACCTTAGGTGAGGATGGTGCTACGCACCAGATCCTGGAAGATATCGGGCTGATGAAAATGCTGCCGGGGATGACCGTTATCAATCCCTGTGATTATAACCAGACCAAAGCGGCTACCATCGCTATTGCAGAATTTGAAGGCCCGGTTTACCTGCGTTTTGGCAGGCCGGTGGTACCTATCTTTACGGATGCTGATCAGAAGTTCGAAATAGGTAAAGCCTGGATGGTGAACGAGGGTGCTGATGTATCTATCTTCGCTACCGGCCATTTGGTGTGGGAAGCGATCCAGGCGGGTGAAAAGCTGGCTGAAGAGGGCATTGATGCGGAGATCATCAACATCCACACCATTAAACCTTTGGATGCTGAGGCGGTCCTTAAATCGGTGGCTAAGACGGGTTGCGTGGTTACGGCTGAGGAGCACAACCGTTTGGGTGGTTTGGGTGACAGCATCGCGCAGCTTTTGGTGACCAACAACCCGGTTCCGCAGGAATATGTGGCTGTGAATGATACTTTTGGTGAAAGCGGTACGCCCGCGCAGCTTATGACCAAATATGGCCTCGATGCGGCTAATATTGTCGCTGCTGTCAAGAAAGTCATCAATAGGAAAAAACAAAAAGCGTAAGTTCTTTATTAAGGTTATAAAAAAACAATATGGCCGCACCGGCTGATGACGAAGAAATACTAAGTAAGTTTCGGGACGAAAAAACCAGGAATGAAGCCTTTAACCTGTTACTCAAAAAGTATCAGCAGAAGCTGTATTGGCATATCCGCCGCATGGTGGTGAACCACGATGATGCCGACGACCTGGTTCAGGACGTATTCGTAAAGATCTGGAAAAACCTTCCGGGTTTCCGTAACGATGCGCAGCTGTACACCTGGATGTACCGCATCGCTACAAACGAATGCATCACTTTTCTGAACAAAAGGAAACTGAAAAATAATATCCCGCTGGATGATGTCGCCTATGAACTTGCCGACACACTGGTGGAT
>SEAD01000063.1 GCA_004173355.1 Chitinophagaceae bacterium
GGGGCGACCTGCTTAAAAATAATCAAAACCCGTTGATTGTCATAGCTGGTTTATTTCATTTTCAGCCGCAATGCAAAAAGGGAAATACAAAGGATGGATGCGGCCATCAGGTGGGTAGGCTGCGCAAACGCCGGCACGCTGAAAAAATTCATCAGCAGCCCGGCTCCCACGCCCGTTATTACCATCAGCAATACCAGCAGGCCATTGCTGCGGAGCAGCGGGAATGACCTCGTCCGGATAAACAGGTAGAGCCCCGCAACTGCCACCAGCCAGCTGAAACTGCGGTGGATGAGGAACCATTTATCGAGCCTGCCGACCCACTGCTCGCGGGATCCATACATGAGTTCGCGGGAGATTTCGTCCACCTGCTCGCGCACTTCGGTACCCAATACAATTTGTATGATGGTCAGCAGCAACGCCAGCACCGTTATAGATTTCAGCGATCGCGGTACCGCAGTTTTTGTACCCTTCAGTTTTTGAAGGATCAGTACGGGAATGGCGGCTATCAGCAGTGCCACCAGCATATGGGTTGTGATCTTTACCACTGCGAGATTGGCATCCACCACCTTTTTTCCCAGCCATCCCTGGAAACCGGTTGCCAGCAGGAGGAAGAGGGAAAGGAAAAACAGGGACCGCCTGGTTTTGAAAAACAACCGGTAGGTCCAGACCAGGTGGATCAATATAAAAACTCCCAACAACGCACCCAGGAGCCGGTTGATGTATTCGATCCAGGTATGGTATGCATTAAACGTATGGTCGATGTCCTGCTGCCGGAGGTATTTTTCGTAATCGGGGGGCAACTGGCTGGCATCAGTTGGTGGGATCCAGCGGCCGAAACAGGTTGGCCAGTCGGGACAGCCCATCCCGCTCTGCGTGGTGCGCACCACGCCACCGGCAAGTATCACGATAAATACAAATACGAATACAAACCAGGTGTAGCGGGTATAGTTTCGGTTGGGTGCCATGATCCGCAAAGTTACTGCCCTGTGGGCAATTAAATTTTTACCTGATTTTTTTTCTGGTGAAATTGCGACCGGATGCTGAAACCATTTTACCATGAAACGATGACAGAAGCCGGCTGCGATGAAGCCGGCCGCGGATGTTTTGCGGGTCCTGTTTTCGCCGCGGCGGTCATCCTGCCGCGTGATTTTTACCATCCGCTGCTTAACGATTCCAAACTCGTGACCGAGGAAGCACGCTATGAACTACGCGGGGTGATCGAAAGGGATGCAGTTGCGTATGCCGTTGCAAGCTGCCAGACCAGGGAGATTGACCGGCTCAACATCCTCTGGGCATCTGTGAAAGCCATGCACCGTGCGATCGACCAGTTAATGGTTCGTCCGGAAATGCTGCTGATCGATGGCAACCGTTTCAAGCCCTATAAAAAACTCACCCACCAGTGTGTGGTTAAAGGCGACAGCACCTATGCATCGATTGCGGCGGCAAGTATCCTTGCAAAGACCTATCGTGATGACCACATGATCCAGCTGCATGAAAAGTTCCCGCATTATAAATGGAACAGCAATAAAGGATACGGTACCCGCGACCACCGCGAGGCACTAAAAACCCATGGCACCTGCAAACACCACCGGATGAGTTTCCGGTTGTTCGGCCCTGAACCGCCGGAATCCCCTGCCACCCTGTAAAGAGCCAGGGTCTGCTTCACATTCCCTTAACGAATAATGTCACAACGTTAAAAAAGGTTAATCGCCAGCTTGCGGTTAAACCCCGTGACCCGTCTGGCTTCTTACTTACAAATAATCTGATCACTTAAAATTTAGAGCCATGAAAAAGATCTTACTTCTCGGAATAGTAGCCACCCTGTTTACACTTGGCGCATCAGCGCAGTCGCGTAAGGATGAATACCGCAAAGACTATAAAAAAGATGGATATAACAAGGAGCAGCGAAAAACGGACCGTCACCATATGGGAGGCCGTGACGACAGGCATGACTACCGTACCCACAGCCTGAACCGCGGCGAACGGATGAAGATGCGTCACAACGCTTCCGAATTCCAGCGAGCCAAACACCGCGCCTACCGCGATGGCAGGTTGAGTAAACGTGAAGCCCGTAAACTGAATGAAATGAAAAAAGACAATCGTCGTGATGCTTTCCGCTATAAGCATAACAACAGGTAAACTGTTTTCTGATGATTCTGGTTGATGGAATATTACGACCGGTGCGTTCCCGCACCGGTTTTTTTATTCTGCCCACTCGCCAAGCCCTTCCCTGATCACCACCGGTTCATCACCGGTAAGATCCACCACCGTAGAGGGTTTCATGCCACCGATGCCGCCATCCACCACGATGTCCACATCGTTGCGGAAGTTTTCATACATGATTTCCGGGTCAGTGTAATCTTCTACCATATCGCCTGGCAATGACGCACTCAGGATCGGACGGCCAAGCTCACGCAATATCGCCAGCGCGATCCTGTTGTCCGGGATTCGCAGCCCGATAGTGTCTTTCTTGCTCTGCAGCATTTTGGGTACCATCTTGCTTGCCGGCAGGATAAATGTGAATGGTCCTGGCAGGTATTCCTTTAATATCCGGTATGTAGCCGTTGGCAGCTGTTTCGTGTAATCACTCAGGTGGCTCAGGTCGGAACAGATAAAAGACAGTTGCGCTTTTTTCGGATCCACGTGTTTGATCCTGCAGATGCGTTCAATTGCCTTGTGCTCGAGGATATCACAGCCAAGCCCATAGATCGTATCGGTAGGGTAAATGATTACCCCGCCTTTCTGCAACGCGCCGCTCACCATTTTCACCTGGCGATCCGGCGGATTCTCCGGATGTATTTTCAGTAACATGACCTTAAAGCTACAAGCCTTTTGCCAGAATCTCAAGCGTCAGTTCGTTCACTTATCTATCTTTGCCAAAAGAGCTGCATGGAACTGAAGTCCGTTACGACGGTCGACACGATTGACCCTGCCGTGTTCCGGAAGGAATTTTACGAACCTGGAATCCCGCTTGTCATCCGCGACCTGGCCAAACAATGGCCTGCATACAATAAATGGAACTGGGATTACTTTAAAAGCCTTGTTGGCGACCAGAAAGTACCCTTATATAATAATGTCAAAAGTGACGCCTACACGCCTATCAACACGGCCGATGATTACAAGACATTTGGCGAATACATCGATATGATCCGGAGTGGCCCTGCTGCCTGGCGGATATTCCTGTTTAATATTTTTGACCATGCACCGGAGCTCACGAAAGATTTTACGTGGCCGGAACACCTGATGAAGGGATTTGTAAAAAAATACCCGATGCTGTTTACCGGTGGTCAGACCAGCATCACGCACATGCATTTTGATATCGACCTGTCGAATATCCTGCACACGCAGTTTGAAGGTCGCAAACGGGTGCTGCTTTTCCCGTACTCGGAGCAGCACAAGCTTTACCGTAAACCATTTGAAGTGCTCAGCCTCGCGGATTTTTCCAACTACTACACCAATAATGGCAAGCCGGATTATGAAAAATTCCCGGCGCTCAAACTAGCCCAGGGATACGATCTCACGCTGGAACATGGCGATACGCTGTTTATGCCCGCAGGATTCTGGCATCATATGGAATACCTCGACAGTGGCTTTGCAATGAGCCTTCGTGCACTGCAGCCAACCATCGGGGGTAAACTGCATGGCGTATGGAACCTGTTCGGGATGCGTGGTATCGATACGCTGATGAAAAGGACGGCACCACACTGGTGGTACAAAAACAAGGAAAAGAAAATTTATGAGAATGCCGGCAGGGTCCTGTCCACCGGCAGCTGAAAAAGCCCTGATAAACGAAATGCCCCTCGCAAAAGGGGCATTCCTATTTTACAACAATAAAAATCAGGAAATCGTCCACACTTCCCGGCCGCGAAGCAACGCATCGAGGTCAGGTTTTTTGCGCGACAGCGCTTCTTCGAGCTGCATGGCCATCACTTCTTCATAGCAGGGGCGCTCATGCTGGTAGAATACACCAAACGGACGCGGCAGGTGACCTTCAATTTTCGGGTCTTCAAATATCCGGGTCAGGATCTGTGCCTTGTAAATATCCTTCTCATCATGGATCCAGCAGTCATCAGCAGAGAAGCCATCCCCAAGGGTCACCACTTTCGGGGTGAATCCATCAAGGCGGATCCCTTTATCTGAACCGGCACCAAATACCAGTGGCTTGCCCTGCTCGAGGAATAGTGTCTCCTGCGGTTTGCTTCCTTTTTCCGTGAAAATCTCAAACGCCCCGTCATTGAAGATGTTGCAGTTCTGGTAGATCTCCAGGAATGAAGACCCCTGGTGCTGGTTGGCGCGCACCAGCATCGCCTGCAGGTGTTTGGGGTCGCGGTCCATGGTGCGGGCAACAAAGGTGGCATCCGCGCCCATGGCCAGTGCCAGCGGATTGAACGGATGGTCAATGCTGCCCATCGGGGTCGACTTGGTCACCTTGTTTTCTTCAGAAGTCGGGGAGTACTGACCCTTGGTGAGACCATAAATCTGGTTGTTGAACAGCAGGATATTGACATTGAAGTTGCGGCGCAGCAGGTGGATGGTATGGTTACCACCGATACTCAGCCCGTCGCCATCACCGGTCACTATCCATACACTCAGCTCCGGACGGCTCGCCTTCAGGCCCGATGCAATAGCCGTGGCCCTTCCGTGGATCGAATGCATCCCGTAGGTGTTCATATAATAAGGGAAACGGCTGCTGCAGCCGATACCCGAAATGATCACAATATTTTCCCGCGGCACGCCGATGGTCGGCATTACCTTCTGCACCTGCGCCAGGATTGAATAGTCCCCGCAACCCGGACACCAGCGAACTTCCTGGTCGGTTGCAAAATCCTTTGCCGTCATAGGGGCCGCAGTCACTACATCACTCATATTGAAAAATTGGAAGACAAAATTAATGATTCCCCACGGTAATCCCCGCTACAACCTGCATTCAATACGAGGCAGGTCAAGGTGGGGGCCCGTGACAGAACCATGATTAACCCCGCCGGGCGGTATGACATATCCGAACACCCGTTGTTTAACCCGTGCAATTCCCGGGGGCTTAACCAAATAGTCGCTAAATTGCGCCTTAATAACATACACACATATGTCTTCCATTCAATATGACTTCGGGATGGTCGGCCTCGGTACCATGGGGCGTAACCTACTCCTTAACATAGCCGACCACGGCTTTGCAGCAATCGGATTTGACCTTGATCCCGCCAAGGGAAAACTGCTGGAAGAAGCCGCCAGCAAGGATACCACGGTCAAGGGTGTAAGCACCCTCGCCGAAATGGTAGCCCAGCTCAAGACTCCCCGTAAAGTGATGATGCTTGTGCCTGCCGGTAACCCGGTGGATATCGTGATCAAAGACCTGCTCCCCCTGCTGCAGGAAGGGGATATCATCATCGACGGGGGTAATTCCCATTTTACCGATACCCTTCGCCGCATTACTTTCCTCGAGGATAAAAAAGTGCACTTCATGGGCATGGGTGTGAGTGGTGGTGAAAGCGGCGCGCGTTTCGGCCCGAGCATCATGCCGGGTGGCGACCAGGGCGCATGGAACTACCTGAAACCTATACTGGAAGCGGTTTCCGCCAAAGTAAACGGTGATCCCTGTGTAGCTTACATGGGTAAAAATGCAGCCGGCCACTACGTGAAAATGGTACACAATGGTATTGAGTATGCCATCATGCAACTTATCAGTGAAGTGTACGATTTCTTCAAACGCTCGATGGGCCTTGACAATGATGAACTCCATGAGATCTTCAAAAAATGGAATGACGGCGAACTGCAGTCGTTCCTCGTGGAGATCACCGCGAATATTTTCCCGCGCAAGGATGATCTGGGCGATGGCCGCCTGATCGACGTCATCCTCGACAAGGCCGGTTCAAAAGGCACTGGCAAATGGACATCGCAGGAAGCAATGGACCTGCCGGTACCATTGCCCACCGTTGACCTTGCTGTGGCGATGCGCGATCTCTCCGCTTACAAAGATGAACGCGTCAGCGCAGAAGATGTATACAAACCAAAAGTAAAGGCCTTTACGGCCGATAAGGAAAAAGCCATCCAGGTGATGCACGATGCCCTTTTCCTTTCCACCCTGATCTGTTACGCCCAGGGTCTTGCCATGCTGGCAAAAGCTTCTGCGGAACGTAAAATGGATATCCCGCTGAAAGATGTGGTACGGATCTGGCGCGGCGGATGCATTATCCGTTCAACCCTGCTCGAAACATTCACCGCAGCCTATAAAAAACAACCACAGCTCACCAATATCCTGCTCGATAAAAAGATCGCGTCGATCGTGAAGAAAAAGCAGGCCAACCTGCGCAGGGCGGTCCAGCTCTTCGCTGGTGCGAGGGTGCCGGCCGGTGCGATGTCCAGTTCACTCGCCTACTTTGATGCCTATACCAGCGGCCGCATGCCGACCAACCTGATCCAGGCACAACGCGACTTCTTTGGTGCCCATACCTACCAGCGTATTGACCAGTCAGGAAGTTTTCATACAGAATGGTAATTACCTCACAACACAAATTCAATCATGGAAAATAAATCCAAATTACCGCCATCCATACTTTTCATCTTCGGTGGAAGCGGTGATCTTGCAAACCGTAAACTGATCCCCGCCCTCTATAATCTCTACCTCGACAACCAGCTGCCGGAGCAGTTCATGGTGATCGGCGTGGGCCGGACCTCTTACACGGAGGAAGTATACCGCGACAAACTGCTGGAAGGGATCAACCAGTTTTCGCGCAGGAAAGATGAGGTAAAGGAAAAATGGCCGGAGTTCTCCAAAATGGTCTCTTACCATTGCATGGACCTCAACGATGACCAGTCCTATGTGAATATGGCCGAATGGGTCCGTGAAAAAGGAAAAGAATGGGACGCTAAACCGGTATCCATTTTTTACCTCGCGGTTGCACCCCAACTGGCTCCGAATATTGCTATCAAACTTTCCGAGCAGAAAGTATGTTCCGATCCGCATAAAACAAGGATCGTGTTTGAAAAACCTTTCGGGCACGACCTCCAGAGCGCACACGACCTCAATAAACTGCTTGCCAGCATGTTTACCGAGGAGCAGATCTACCGTATCGATCATTACCTTGGCAAAGAGACCGTACAGAACATCCTTGCCTTCCGTTTCGCCAATGCATTGTTTGAGCCCGTCTGGAACAACCATTACATCGATCACGTACAGATTACTGCGGCTGAAACAGTAGGGGTGGAAGACCGCGGCAGCTATTATGAAGGGTCAGGCGCACTGCGTGACATGGTGCAGAACCACGTACTCCAGCTGCTTTGCATGATTGCAATGGAACCACCTACCTCTTTTGATTCCAACGAAATCCGTAACAAAAAAGTGGATGTGCTCAACGCCATCCGCAAGATCAATACCGACGAAGTACATGAGCATGCCGTACGCGGACAATATGGTCCGGGCTGGCTCAAGGGCCAGGAAGTGCCTGGCTACCGCGAGGAAAAAAGCGTGGCAAAAGATTCACCAACGGAGACATTCGTGGCGGCCAAATTCTTTGTGGACAACTGGCGCTGGAAAAATGTACCATTCTATATCCGCACCGGTAAACGCCTCCATGAAAAAACAACACTGATCACCATCCAGTTCAAGGAAGCCCCCCATTACTCATTCCCGCAGGAAGCGGCAGAAACCTGGAGACCGAACCGGCTTACCTTCAGCATTTCCCCGCAAATGGATATCCGCATCCGCTTCCAGGCAAAACGCCCGGGCACAGAAATGGTGCTGAATCCGGTGGACATGGTATTCAATTACCAGGAAGCGTATAAAGAACAGGAGCCCGAAGCATACGAAACATTGCTTGAAGATGTAATCGAAGCCAACCAGACATTGTTTATGAGGGCCGACCAGGTGGAGGCTGCATGGAACGTGATCATGCCATTGATCGAAGCATGGACCAAACGTCCGCCGGTTGATTTCGCCAACTATTCACCCGATAGCTGGGGACCGGAAGATGCGGAAGGCCTGATCGCGCGTGATGGTAATTTCTGGGCAAACCTGCCTGCACATAAAGAAGATAAATCCTGATGCAGACACTTATTTTCAACGACAGTGATGAACTGAGCCGCGCTTATGCAGAATGGCTGATGGAAAAAACGAAAACCGTACTGGCCGGCAGCGATCGTTTTACCCTCGCGCTTTCAGGCGGCAGCACCCCGAAAAAATTATACAAACTGCTGGCGGCAGAGCCGTACAAAAGCGGGATCCAGTGGAGCAAAATCCATTTCTTCTGGGGCGATGAACGGTTTGTCCCGTTCAGCGATGAAAAGAACAATGCAAAAATGGCTTTTGACGAACTGCTGGATAAAGTGGATGTGCGCCGTGACCAGGTCCATATCATGGATACCAGCCTGCATCCCGATGCATCGGTGGCACACTATGATGAAATCCTGCACCGCTATTTTGATGACAACACCGGATTTGACCTGGTCATGCTGGGCCTGGGTGACAATGCACATACCCTTTCACTCTTCCCCTGGTACCCGATCGTCCATGATAATACCAGCTGGGTATCCGCATTTTTCCTCGAGGAACAGGATATGTTCCGGATCTCCCTCACCAAAGTACTCGTCAACCGGTCATCAAGCATCACCTGGCTCGTGGCGGGAGCCGATAAAGCTTCATCGGTAAAAGCCGTGATGGAAGGACCGGCTAACGCTGACCTCTATCCAGCGCAGGTGATCAATAACGGCGAACGGGAAATGGTCTGGTTTCTGGATAAGGCAGCTGCGGCTGACCTGGCCCTGTAGAACGGGAAGCCCTGGCGCAGCGAACGCAACCCAGCGCGGTTTTGCTGCGTCAGGGAAAAAACCAACCTTCAACTATGCGTCATCAAAAGGTTTTCCTGACCAGTATTGCGCTGGCCGCCGCAGCCATCCTTGGCATCTCGGCCACCAGCCGCCCGGACCCCATTTATAAAAACCTCCAGATCCTTCCAAAGGATATCAGCGAGCATGATATGGACAGCATCATGCTTTCCTACACCAGGGCATTGGGCATGGGTTGCGGGTTCTGCCATAACCCCATCGCCGGCAACGAAGACAGCCTGGATTATGTGACCGACAAAAATGAGATGAAGGAAAATGCCCGCCGGATGATGCGTATGACCATCGACATCAATACCCGGTATTTTTATTTCAATAAAAACACAAAACCGGTTTACCTCAATACCGTTCATTGCAAGACCTGCCACCGGGGGGAAGCTTATCCCGCAGACTGATATCCCTGTTTTCCTGTATAGCCCAAAAACACTCAACAGACCTTTCAGTATTATTACGCAAGCATCACCCAGTTTTACTGAATTTCGGGATAAACCATTAGTCCTGAACACTACCAACGCAAATAACCCGTTAGATTTGTGACAACTGTATCTGTTCGATAGACTACCAAGTCCTATCCTGAAGAAAACCCGATTTATGACCCTGTTCAACCTGATGGGACTGCTTTCGACTCTTGCGCTTGCGCTGCCCATCATCTTTATGGGCATCACCCGTCTTGGCTGGTACAAGTGTTTCCCGGCACTGATGGTGTACTTCCTCCTGCTGTTTTCCCATAATCTCACATCGCTGGGTTTTGTCCCGGCTGCCAAAGAAGTGATTTCCTACCAGTCGCTGATCAATAAACTGCTGCATGCTCCTTTGATGCTCTGTTTCCTGACCTATTTCAGCCAGACCGCGGCCTATCGAAAAAGTATCCTTGTAATCCTGGGTGTGTACCTGGCGTTTGAAGCGGTGGTTGTGCTGATCCTTGGACCCAGCCGTAATACCAATACGGTTATCATGATCCCCGGGCTGCTGATTGTTTTATTCCTGACCACCATCTTCTGCATACACTATGTCAAACTCACACTGGTCAACCCGAAAGCCCTCGGGAAACTGCTGATGATCTTTTCAATTTTCCTGGCCTATGGGGTGTATTGTTTTATCTATGTCTACTTTTTCCTGATTGACACCCAGTTTATCCAGGACAGCAAACTCATCTATTTCCTGTTAACCATTATTTCCTCCATTGTGCTTTCAATCGGACTGCTGGTCGAACGCTCGAGGGTACGGCACCTGGAAGAGCTGCACAAAACCCGGGAGGAACTGAAAGCCCTTTATGGCGACGGGGACACAAATACGGCCATCCCTTTCGAGACGGCCGTATTCAAATTTGAAAAAGGTAAAATTTATTAGTACGGATACTTCCCTTCCGCAATCGCCTTGTCGGCAATCCTTCTCCTTGCATCTTTTGTATTGAATGGCTCAGCCTTGGTAAACCGCTTCAGGCCCATCAGGATCATCCGTTGTTCATCGCCTTCGGCAAATGCATTGATCGCATCCTTGCCTGCTTTGTTCACCGCATCGGCCGCATCATACAGGTAGGTACGCATAATATCGAGGTACAAACCGGAAGCCTCTTCGCCTTTACCGGCAGTAATTTTCATAACGCGCAGCAGTACACTTTCCGCATTGAAAATATTGATGGCCATGTCAGCCAGGTTCATCAGGACCTCCTGTTCGCTTTCCACCTTTGCCATCAGCTTCTGCACTGCCGAACCGGCTGCCATCAGCAAGGCTTTCTTGAGATTGGCAATCAGTTTTTTCTCCGGTGCAAATGCTTCTTCATCCTGTGCACCAAAGTCGGGGATACTCATCAGTTCCTTCTGCACATTCATTGCCGGACCCATCAGGTCCAGACGGCCGCCCATGGCGCGTTTCAGCGTCATGTCGAGTATCAGCAACCGGTTGATTTCATTGGTGCCCTCATAAATCCGGTTGATCCGGCTGTCGCGGTACGCCCGTGAAATATTGTACTCCGCACTGAAACCATTGCCACCATGTACCTGCACACCCTCATCCACAACGAAGTCCAGCACTTCACTTCCGTACACCTTGAGGATGGCGCATTCGATCGCATATTCTTCCGCTGCGCCGAGCATCGCTTCATTAAAGGGCTTGCCTTCTGCCAGCATCTCCTGTTCTTTCTGGTCGATCCAGTGCGCAGTACGATACAGGGCAGATTCCGCCACGAACACCCGGATGCTCATTTCGGCAAGCTTGTGTTTAATTGCGCCAAAGTTTGCAATGGGCTGTTTGAACTGCTCGCGTGTTTTTGCATAGGCAATGGTTTCGCTCAGTGCCCTGCGCGCCCCGCCATTGGCAGCCGCGCAGAGTTTCAGCCGGCCGATATTCAGGATGTTGAAGGCAATGCGATGGCCTTTCCCTACTTCGCCCAGCAGGTTCTCTGCAGGCACTTTGGCATCCTGGAAATAAAGCTGCACGGTAGATGATCCCTTGATCCCCATCTTTTGTTCTTCCGGCCCCTGTGTAAAGCCTTCAGTTCCCCGCTCAACAATAAAGGCAGTGAACTTGTCGCCGTCCACTTTTGCAAACACGGTGTATACCTGTGCAAAACCACCATTGGTGATCCAGCATTTCTGCCCGTTGAGGATATAATGTTTCCCGTCATCACTCAGCTTCGCGGTGGTTTTTGCCCCGAGTGCATCGGAACCACTGTTTGGTTCGGTAAGGCCATAGGCACCGGCCCATTCACCGCTGATGAGTTTGGGAATGTATTTCTGCTTCTGCGCATCCGTTCCGAAGTACAGGATTGGCAATGTGCCGATACCGGTGTGTGCCGCAATGGCTACGGAAAACGAATGTCCCGCACCCAGATATTCATTGATGATGGTGGACGTAACAAAGTCTTTCCCCAGCCCGCCGAATTCCTCCGGGAAGGAGGTCATCAGCAACCCCTGCTCACCCGCTTTGGCTACCAGCGACTTCATCAGCCCCGGTTCGAGACTGTCGATGCGGTCAAGGATCGGGTAAATTTCTGCATCCAGGAACTGGTTACACATGTCCCGGATCATCCGTTGTTCCTCGTCAAATTGTTCAGGAGTGAAACAATCTTCCGGTGATGATTCGTGGATAATCCATTCACCGCCCTTCAGGGCTAACTGGGTTTCTGTGGCAGCGCTCATTTTGAATCTTGTTTAGTTTTTTATAAAAAATGACTTTAAGACCTACTTGAGATTATCATACACGATCTGGAGTACTTCCTTACATATATCGATACGGTCTGCGGGGACCGACTGTAACGCTTCATTCAGGGTATCATCGGCAATCTTCATTGTCTCCTCCTCCAGCTTCTGCGCCTGTTTGGTGAGGTAGATCATATTGATGCGGCGGTCATTCTCGGATGCCACCCGCTTTACCAGGTTCAGCTTTTCAAGATTATCCACCAGCCTCGTTATACTTGGCTTGTCACGGAACGTTGCATTGCACAACTGCTGCTGGCTGCGGCCGTCTTCCTTCCACAGGTGATACAAAACACTCCATTGTTCAATCGTGATGTTGAGCCCTGCCGCATTGAATCGCTTCTGCAAACGCCTGGCAATTGCAGTGGATGCCTTGCCGGTCACAAAACTGTAGAGCTCGCCTTTTTTAAAATGGTTGTTTGACATATAGTTGTTTGTGCAACTATCCAAATGTAAGGTTTTCTTTGAATAAACCAAACAGTTGTGAGTTATAATGCCTTCTCCCTATTAATCGGTAAAATGGCCGATTTATCCACCAAAAGCTGCTGAAATCAATGAAAATCCGCTGATTATAATCAATTTTTTCACTTCGCGGGTTATGCAGAACGGCATTGACTCTTATATTTACAACGAACCACCACCTTATCAACACCCACTGCGTTGGAGCATTATTTTTTCCCTTATAAACGATCTTCTATCAGTTGCCACCGTTACGGTCGCGGACCAGTGATGGTTATCTGCTTCCACGGTTATGGCGAATTGGGTGACCATTTCCGGATCCTTGACCAGGAAGACCTGTCTCCATACAGCCTGTACTGTATCGACCTGCCCCATCACGGTCGTACCGTCTGGAAAGACGGAAATGCATTCCTCAGGGACGACCTGCTGCAGGTCCGCCAGCTGGTAACCAGCCATCACCAGCGGGAGTTTGCTGCCAGCGGTCACGATGGCCGTTATGCCCTGATGGGTTACAGCCTCGGCGGCCGCGTTGCGATGCGCCTGTTCCAGTCGGACCCCTCACGCGTTCACCGCCTGGTGCTGCTGGCGCCTGACGGTCTCTCCTCCAGCTTCTGGTACTGGTTCTGCACTTCCACTATTCTCGGGAATAAAATATTCCATTACAGCATGCATCGCAGCCTCTGGTTCCTCAAATTCCTGCGGCAGCTGAAAAAAACCAAACTGATCAACAAAAACAAACTCAAGTTTATTACCGACTATGTAGAGCATCCCAACAGCCGCCGGCTGGTGTACCACCGCTGGCGCACCCTGCGGAAGCTGGTGCCTTCGGCATCTTCCGTCAAAAGCCGGCTGCGTGAGCACCATGTACCTACCCGCGTGCTCTTCGGGAAGTTTGACCGCATCATCAAACCTTCCACCGGTAAATCTTTCGCCCGGGCAGTGCGATCCAACGGTGCTTACACGGAACTCAATTGCGGGCACCAGCTGCTGCTTCCAAAAAATGCGGAGGCGATTATCAAAGCACTGGGCGACTGAGGCGGCTGGTAATGTTTAGATTTGCAGGGCATGACTGTTTTCATCATCATTGCCATTTTCCTTTTTACCGTATACGGGATCCTGATCATGACGTACCGGCGTGCATGGAAGTCGGTGCCTGTTTTCACCGCTACCGGCGAACCCTCCACATCGGTCAGCATCATCATCCCCATGCGGAATGAAGAAAAAAATATCGGCGTACTGCTGGACGCTATCGACAGGCAGCACTACCCGAGACATCTCCTGGAAGTAATTGTGGTGGATGACCAGTCGGAAGACTGCTCCGCTGAAATAGCCGCCAGCTACCCCTTTGTCAGGTTGCTGCACCTGCCTGCGCTCCAATTGAATTCCTACAAGAAAAAAACGGTGGAGACGGGTGTGCTGGCAGCATCGGGCGAACTCATCATCTGCACAGACGCCGATTGCCTGCCCTCACCTGAATGGCTGCGCACCATGGTCCGGTTTTACGAAACCACACAACCGGTTTTTATAGCTGCGCCGGTACGCTTCAAACCCGTAACCGGCGCACTCGGTACTTTCCAGCTGATGGACTTCATGGTATTGCAGGGCATTACCGCTGCATCGGTCCACCGCAACCTCCATGCCATGTGCAACGGGGCCAACCTCGCCTACAGACGGGAGGTTTTCCATGAAGTCAATGGATTTGAAGGCATCGACAAACTGGCATCGGGGGATGATATGATGCTGCTCTATAAAATCCGCAAACGTTACCCCGGCCGTATCGGTTACCTGCTCGCCGAAGCTGCCATCATGGATACATTACCGCAACCCACGCTTAAATCCTTTATCAACCAGCGCATCCGCTGGGCAAGCAAGGCTACGGGTTATGAAGAAAAAAACCTGCTGCCCGTACTCGCGCTTGTGTATTTTTTTAATTTGCTCTTTCCTGTCCTGCTGGCCGCCGGATTCGTCAACCAGCAATGCTGGTGGTTGCTCGCCGCGCTCTGGGCAGGTAAGACCCTCGTGGAACTTCCCTTCTACTGGTCAGTGGCCGGATTCTACCGCATCCGGTACACCACCGCGCTCCTGTTTTTTTTCCAGCCGTTCCATATCCTGTATACGATCGTATCCGGTTTGCTCGGACAGGTTCGCAGCTATGACTGGAAAGGAAGGAAAGTTTCTTAGCTTTAACCACTGATGGATACAGCTTCACTCTCCTTCCGGCAGGCCGCATGGAGACGACTCCGGAAAAACAAGGCAGCACTGTTCGGGATGGTGATCATTTCCATCAGTATCATCGTTGCCATCCTTGCCTATTTTATCGCACCCGATCCATCCCCGTTTTCCAACCGTATCATTCTCGAGACCGGTGGCAACAAACCCGGATTCAAGCAGGCATTCCTGCTGGTGAAAAAAGAACGGACGGTATCCGACCCGGGATTCTTCCGCCGGCTGTTGTCGGGTAAAGAAGATGTATACAACTATATCCCCGTAACCAGTTACGCCACCATTGGCGACAGCGTCATCGTGCAGCATTTTATTGATGAAACACTCAGCGACCGGCAGGCCTTTCACAGGGACCGGCTTGCTGGGGATCCCGTGATTGAAAAAACATTCTGGCTTGGTACAGATAAATTCGGACGTGATATCCTCAGCCGCCTGGTAGTTGGTACGAGGGTCAGTCTCAGCGTCGGACTCATCACCGTTATCATTTCACTGTCCATCGGATTGCTGCTGGGCTCACTGGCCGGGTTTTACCGTGGCCGCACCGACGATATTATCATGTGGTTTATTAATGTCATCTGGAGCATACCCACACTGCTGCTGGTGTTTGCAATTACACTCGCACTCGGACGGGGCTTCTGGCAGGTGTTTGTGGCCGTGGGACTGACCATGTGGGTAAGCGTCGCGCGGCTGGTACGTGGGCAGGTACTCGCTGTACGCGAACTGGAATACGTAGAAGCCGCGAAAGCGCTCGGGTACTCGGGCATACATACAATTGTGCGACATATCTGGCCCAATATCATGGGACCCGTGATCGTGATCGCAGCCTCCAACTTCGCCTCTGCCATCGTTATCGAAGCGGGACTCAGTTTCCTGGGAATAGGCGTGCAGGCACCCCAGCCAAGCTGGGGACTCATGATCAAGGAGAATTATAATTTCATTATTACCCGGAACCCCATGCTGGCACTCGCCCCGGGATTCGCAATCATGCTGCTGGTACTTGCCTTCAACCTGCTGGGCAACGGGCTCAGGGATGCACTGCACGTAAGGGGTAAAGCCTGATCAGTCAGCGAGCGGCGCTGACACCTGCACGTTGCGGCTGAAACTTTCATCAAGTGATATAAAAGTCTCCGTCCGTTCAATACCCTGGATTTTCTGCAGCTGGTCATGCAACACAAAACGCAGCCCGGTGATGTCCTTGCAGACAATCTCCGCAAACATGCTGTAGTTACCCGTTGTGTAGTTCAGGCGCACAATCTCGGGGATCTTCTGCAGCTCCTTTGCCACGGTATCATACAGCGAACTTTCCTTCAGGTATATCCCGATAAACGCGATGACATCATAACCAAGCAGGTTCAGGTTTACATTTAGTTTTGTACCTTTCACCACGCCCGCTTCATGCAGTTTCTTGATCCGGACATGGATTGTCCCCCCGGAAACAAAGAGTTTTTTCCCAAGATCCGCATAAGAGATCTCCGCATTTTCCATCATATGGTGGATAATGTCAAGATCCAGTTTGTCCAGATTCAATTTTGGCCCCATTTTCTAATTTGATTTTTGAATTTTTGCAAGGAATGGTGCAATTAAATGAATAATATCTATACTTTTGAAATATTTCTTGAATAATTTGGAACGAAAGGCCCTTTTGGGCTAGATTTGCCTCATCAAGTTCTTAAACGGTACCGGTCACTGACAATCGATCCGGTATTGTTCTACACTGTGGGGTGATGAAATTTTTGGCAGACATGCCCTCTTGTCTCGGGGGTGAGGTCAACGGAACAAACGTAGCATAGAGCCGTCGGGTAGCAATACCTGGCGACCAGGGTCGACCACTGAACTTTGTGCTATAGCTAACCGCCTCGTGGAGGTTCGATCCCTCCCCCTACAGCTCTCAGTTTCTCATGTGATTGTTTGCCTTCGTTATTTTTAGCGAGGGCTTTTTTTTGCCCTTCCGTGAACGCATCTTCCAATCCTGTTCCTGTACTTTTGCGCCCTAAACCGATTTATATGAGACTGACCCTCCTTTCTATTTTCGCTGCGCTGTCGATAACGGCGATGTCGCAGGACCAGACCGTGACTGATTTAAAAAACCAGTCATCCCGCACCATAAAAAAAGATGCGGCCGACACCACAGTAAAAACATGGAAAAAAGGTGGGGTATATGGTATCAATGTATCCCAGGGTTCTTTAAGTAACTGGGCTGCGGGGGGTGATGACTTCTCGCTTTCCGTCAACAGTGTACTCAGCCTGTTTGCATTCTACAAGGAAGGAAAACACAGCTGGGACAATACCCTTGATTTTAACCTGGGTTATGTAAACACAACCAGCCTGGGGAGCCGGAAGAATGACGACCGCTTTGATGTGCTTTCGAAATACGGCTATGCGCTGAATTCAAAGCTTAACGTGGCCGGATTGTTTAACTTCCGTTCGCAGTTGTTTAAAGGCTATACCTATTCAGACGACTCGAAAACCCTGTCTTCGAATTTCCTTGCACCCGCGTATGTATTGCTGAGCCCGGGTCTTGACTGGAAACCGGTGGATGGCCTTTCTATATTTGTGTCCCCGTCCACGGTACGCTGGACCATCGTGAAAGACGATTCGCTCTCCTCTGTGGGTGCTTATGGCGTGGAGCCCGGAAAGACAGTAGAGACGGAGATCGGTGCCTTTGCAACGGTCAACTACCTGAAACAGTTCAACAGCATCGTTTCCTACAAAGGCCGGCTTGACCTTTTCGCCAACTACCGTCGCAACCCGCAGAACGTGGATATCAACTTCACCAACGTAATCAATGTAAAACTTTCGCGTATCCTCAACCTGACGTATAGCCTCGATATGATTTATGATGATGATGTGCGTCTGTTTGGCGAAACAGAAAAGGGCGCCCGCATGCAGCTGAAGTCGATCGTAGGCCTGGGATTGCAGGTCCGTTTCTGATAAATTACATTACCTGAAAATCAAAGACCCGGCATTCAGTGAATGCCGGGTCTTTGATTTTAATCCTCAACTATAACCAAGGTTAATTCCATCCCTGTGTGCTGCAGTTCGGGATAGCAACTACCAGGACGGATTACATTTCGAGCTTGTAGATAACGGGCAGGGTCCTCCAGGTTTTCACACCTTTACCTTTCACCGTACCTGCCGACCATTTAGGCATATTCTTTACTACTTTCAGTGCCTCCTCTTCCAGTCCATACCCAAGCTTTTCACCTAAGGTGGTTACATTGGATACATTGCCCTTTTCATCGATGGCAAATTGTACCCGTACAGTACCTTCCACATCGTTATCGATTGCCTGCTGCGGATACTGCAGGTTGGTATTGATATAATCTTCCAGCCCGCTCTGCCCGCCGGTAAATGCCGGTGCTATTTCGGTACGTCCATAGTAGCCCTGTTTGTCCATTTCGATTTTACTGTTCATATCATCGGCTGCCATCGAGGCGCTCACGCGTCCTTTACGTTTTGCGCGTGCGGATGAATCTGCCGGGGGAGTGACGGTATTTCCGGTTTGTGCAGTGCCGCTACCCATATTGACGGTATCAGTACCTGTACCATTGTCACCGGATGTGGAAGTATTTCCTGCGTCATCGTTGTTACAGGCGGCGATAAGTAGTGACAAGGCAAGCGCTGGCACAACCTTCCTGAATCCGCCTTTTAAGCTGTTGAAATTCATAAAGTTGATTTTAAAATATTAAATAATACATTCTCCTATGTCAAACCGGGTGCCATACAATCCATATCCCCTGACCCGCTAACTTTGCAGGCTTATGGGACAAAAGAAGCTGATCCGTTTTGAGGAAATAAAATCGTTTGATAACGTACTTCAATACCCAGAAGGCATGGCGGGGAAATGGAACGACCATTTCGGCAATGACTACCCGCTGACGCTTGAACTCGCCTGCGGGAAAGGTGAATATGCTGTAGGGCTTGCACAGTTATTTCCCGAAGGGAATTATATGGGAGTTGATCTCAAGGGCAACCGGCTGTGGGTGGGTGCCAGGAAAGCGAAAGCCCTGGGGCTCGGTAATGTTGCATTCCTGCGGACAAAGATTGACCAGCTCAACGATTACTTCACCCACGGCGAAGTAGCGTCTCTCTGGATAACTTTCCCGGATCCGCAATTGCGGAAATCAAAATCGAAAAAACGTCTTACCCATCCAAAGTTCCTCCGCATGTACCAGCAGGTACTGCAACCAGGTGGTTTGATCCGGTTGAAAACAGATAGCCCTGTACTTTACAATTTCACCAAAAAAGTGACAGAGCTGTATGGATGCACGGTGGTGGATGATATGGATAACCTGTACAGTACTGCCGGGCTGCCGGCAGAATTGAAAATCCGGACGCACTACGAATCGCTTGATATTGCCGGGAGCAACCGGATCCATTATATCAGTTTTACCCTGCCGCAGGAAATTCCCGGCAAGGAAAGGGACGAAGAACTCAAAGACTGGGTCTTTGCCCAGGAAACCACCGTGGAGGAAGAACAGGCAAAGTAAGCATATGAAGGAATGGACAGAAGGCATCCATTATTATTACAACAGCGAGGGACTGATCGTACTGACGGCAGCCTTCCACCTGTCACGCGGGCATTGCTGTGGAAACGGATGTATCCATTGCCCGTTTGATTATATCAACGTACCAGAACCCAAACGCACTCAATTAAGGACAGATGCCAGCAAAAAAATCACCGGCGAAAAAAAGAACGATTGTTGAAAAACCAAAGCCGGTCAGCCCTTCGGGCAAAACTGACAGGAATTTTTTTGAACAGGTTCATGATGTTGCCCGGATGATTCCAAAAGGGCGCGTAACCTCCTATGGTGCCATTGCCGCAAGCCTCGGCGCCAAATCCTCATCGAGAATGGTGGGATGGGCGATGAATGGCTGCCACCTCGCCAGGCCAAAAGTCCCGGCCCACCGGGTAGTCAACCGCATCGGCATGCTTTCGGGAAAATTCCATTTCGCGGACCATACGCAGATGGAGCGCCTGCTGGCAAAGGAAGGGGTGAAAGTAAAAAACGACCAGGTGGTCGATTTCAAAAAACTGTTCTGGGATCCTTCGGAGGAACTTGGCCTGTAATAAAAAAAAAGGGGCCGGTGTAAAAATCACCAGCCCGGACCCTCAACAATAAAAAGAGTTACAGGTTATTTAACCACAAAGCGTTTTACGCCGATATTTTCGTTTCCGTTTACTACCTGGAGGAAGTACATGCCCGCAGGGAGTTTATAAGAAGATGTTTCGATAGTGCTGACCTGGCCTTTGCTTACCTTGCCGATTACTTTCTGGCTTACCGGGCGTCCGGCTGCATCACTGATGATTACTTTCGCCTGTTCCATTGCCACAGCAGATTCCATTGACAGCGTTGTACCACTCACAATTGAAGGGTAGATATTGATGCCCTGGCTCACCGTAGCATTGGTCCGGAAGCTGAGTACGTTTGAGTACGTGACCACACCAGTCAGGTCGGTCATTTTCATCCGGTAAAATGAGTTACCCGTAGTGACAGCTGCATCGGTATAAGTATAAGAAACGTTGCTGTTCGCTTTTACGGTACCGATTTTACCAAACGACATTCCGTCTGCTGACTTTTCCACTTCGAAGTAAGCAGGATTGCTGTCATCCGAAATTTTCCAGCTCAGGTCGAGTGCGCCGTTCCGCTGTTTTCCGGTGAAACTTACCAGTTCGATTGGCAGTACCGCATTTTGCAGCATGTTGAAGTTTACACGGTTCTGGCCATTCTGCTCATAGTATTCCAGGACGAGATCGTATGTACCTGCTGCCAGGGTGGTGTTGAATGAGCTTGAAGTATAACTATGCAGTGTCCAGTTGTTGATTGACCAGGTAGCACCACCATCAAGGCTGAAACGGTATCCGTCATCTGCGCCGAGTACAAACGTGTAGGTGCCGGCTGTGAAGGTTTTGCGGAGGCGGTAGCGGACGCTGAATACTTCTGTTGTGATACCGCAGGCGCTGGTGTTATAGGTTACATTGTCGCCGCCGAAGTTTTCATCAAAAGCCATATTGGTAGCAGTTCCTTCAGTAACCACACCTTTGTACGTGTTGAAGTTGATTCCTTCATATACATAACCCCTCCAGGTATTTCCAGTACCATATACACTCTGGTCTTCTGTACCCATACAAATCTGGGTCATGTTGAAAGAGATCCGGTTGGAACCGGTGTTCTCATAATATTCCAGTACAATATTGTAGTTACCTGCCGCCAGGAAGGCATTGTAAGTAGTCGTGTTGTAAGACTGTCCAACCCACCTGTCAATAACCCAGGTAGCACCACCATCAAGGCTCAGGCGGTAACCGTCATCAGCGCCTACGATAAAACGGTAGTTGTAGGCAGCCAGGGTTTTTGTCAGCCTGTACCGTACGCTGAAACGTTCGGTCTGTACGGAACAGCCATTGGTTGTATAGGTGACATTATCCCCGCCGAAGTTCTGGTCAAAGTTCGGGCTGGCAGTGGTGCCTTCATTTACATACCCTACATAACCGGTCAGGCCAGTGGTGTTGTAAACATATCCGTTCCAGGTATTGTTGGATCCGTAAACCGTTGGATCGCCCTGCGGAGTGCAGGTTTGGGCGTAGGTGAAAGTTCCGGTCGCCAGTAAGGCGAACAAACTGAGTAAAATTTGTTTCATCGAAGGGTACGTTGAGGGTTGTCGGGTCGATTCTTGGCCGCTACCGTTCGTAGTCCAACCATGCACCAAAAGTAGTTTCCACTTTTGGATCCTGCAATAGTCCCCAGGGGGAAATACTGTTTTAATACAGGAGTTTCAACGTAGTCTTACTGTAATACTACCAATTACAGGGGTTTATCCTTAAAAATATTTTTGGGAAATTTTCTTACCAACGGGGTTTTTACCTGGAAAAACAATGCCACCCGGATTGGGTGGCATGTATAATGAGTTTCAGGGCAGTCAGACAGATGGAGCAACCAGATTGTCGATTTTCCGGTAGAGATCGATGATCTCAAATGGTTTCTGGAGGAAATCATCCGCTTTTGATTCCGTAATCGATTCAGCGGTAATGAATCCGGCTGAATAAAGAATCACAGGAATGTCTCTGAACTGGTCGTCGGTCTTCAGTTGGAGGCAGAGGTCCCGACCGTCGTAGTCTCCGAGATAGATATCCATTAAAATAAGATCAGGGGAAGCCGCAGTGATGGACGATTGGATATTGACGGCATGGTTTAATGTAGTGACATCCATGTTTCTCGAACTGAGCACCAGGGATACCATCTCCAGTAGTTCATTGTCATCGTCAACAATAAGTACTTTGATCATAAAAAGTCAACTCTCATAAATAATTGTGCCATTAAACGTTGTGTCATGGCGGTACATCGATCGTGCGAAGATGTGGAAAAATATTCCCATATCAATGCCTCTTCCTTACATTTCTGTGGAATTCGCTACGGGTTTTCCCGGTATGACCAGCTATTTCACCGGGATGGTCATCCCGGGACCTGCGGTGTCGGATAGTGATATTCAATCAATATGATAACGGTTATCAACCCAAACTGATACTGAGCCTGCATTTACAAAAAACCGGCCTTCGCCGTTTTCATCCAGGGTTACCAGTTCCGGTCGCCCGCCACAAATGTCATATAGCTGCCTTCCGGCATTTTTACGACCCATACCCATCCACTTGTCACCATCATCAGCATTGCTCAGAAGCACTGCCAGTCCGCTATACAGCTTGTCATCCTCTCCCTGTTTGGTCCATCCCACGATGTTCGGGTCGTCGAAGTATTCACCCTGTATTCCATAACACAGATCGCGCCGCATTTTGATCATTGGTTCCACCACCGGGATTTTGTTCAGTTCAATATAAATCTCCTCTCCGTTACGGTGGTCCGTGTATTTCGCTTCAAATACGGCGGGGTAAAATACACAGGGTGTACCTGCCTCGCGCAACATGATAATTGCGTAAGCATGTGGCTTGAACCAATAATCCACCGTAGACTCGAGCGACTGCAGTGGTTGCGTATCATGGTTGTCTACAAATGTGATGGCTTCAAATGGATTGTCGCGCACCAGCGAGTTGTCAAAAATCGACCGCATGTCATAATCCCGACCCTCCAGTGAAGCCCTGTAAAAATTAAAATGAAGGGGCACGTCAAAAAGCTGGATCCGGTGACCGGTTGCTTCCTGGTAATCGAGTAGCGGACCGGAATGGTCACGCCAGTATTCACCGATCGTGAAAAAATCGTGTTTGAAATGGTTGCGGAGATGATCCAGCCATTCGGGAAAAAAAGCCGGACTGATATGTTTGACGGCATCAAGACGGAAGCCCGTCACCCCGGTGGTCTCCACATACCATACGCCCCACTGTTTCAGTTCTTCCCGGACCAACGGATTCCTGAACTCTATATCATCCCCCATCAGGTAATCAAAATTCCCGTTTTCCTGCTCCAGGAGCGGCTCCCAGGACCCATGCCCGTATTCATTGATGATCGCGGAGATAGTACCATCTTCACAGATCCCCGTGAAACAATGCCAGTCCCATTTGAATTTTGAATACTTGCCTTTCCGTCCGGGGAATGTAAATTTTGTATGTGCTTCAACCGTATGCTGCTCACTGATCACTTCCAGCCGGTTATCATCATTGACATTTTGCACCGGCACTTTCTCCTTTTCATCGCCACCCATTTTGTGGTTCAGTACGATATCGGCTATCACACCCATGCCCTGTTCCTTGATAACCCGTATGCATTCGATGTACTCCGCTTTTGTTCCATATCTCGTCCGCACCGTCCCTTTCTGGTTGAATTCACCAAGATCGTAAAGATCGTAGACCGCGTAGCCGGGTTCATGCACTCCGTCAGCGGATTTATATGCCGGTGGAAGCCATACATCAGTCACCCCGAGTGCGGCCAGCCCCGGCGCCATGTCTTTTGCGTGATTCCACAAATCACCTTCCGGTGAGTAATACCAATGAAAGAACTGGAAAAGTGTTTTATTCATTTTAGTTAGTCTCGTGAGCCGGGCCATATACAAACAGATCCTCCGGAAGCGACCGGCGGATATAAAAAAAATATCCCCGATACCGCCTTACAGCGATTCAGTCAATCAGCCTGGAATTTTTTTCCTGTGAAGCCATCCGTAGCGATGGCAGGCCCTTGCAAGGGCAATGGCAATACGTTGGAGGTTAATGAACGGCGGCAGGTTTCATTTGCTGGCGGCGGATATAGTTTTCTACCTGCAGGCGGCTGTTACCTACTGCACTGATTGCCTGGCGGATCATATGTTCTGATACACGGAACTTCCGCATTATGTAGGACATCTCCCATGGCTCGCCGGCAGCAATCAGCTGCCGGTCCATTGCTCTCTGTTTCCGGGTGTTTTCCATGTCAGTGTGTTTGGGTTTAATACATGAAAAATTATGCCATCATTAACAAAAGGTAAGAAAAATGCAGGATAATTCCATGAGGAATTATTTGCACATTTCCGGACATTTTCCAGGCCTTACTGGCCGATTCTGGCACCAGGGATGCCGTATCCGGTGTGGCTTTCGCGCTAATCACTACGGGCATGAATATTTCATCCGTGTAACAACCGGCGGCTTTATACAGGCTGAAATTTACCGGTGATATAAAACATACGAAATGAAAAAGATACTTATCAGTGCTACCTTCCTCATCAGCCTTGCTGCGTGTAATAATGAGGCAAAAGATCCAGTTGAAAAAGCAGATTCAACCAACAACATGAAGGAAGAAGTAACACCCGCTGCGGTGCAAACCGATGCGGAGACCACCGACTTCCTCGTAAAGGCGGCAAATGGGGGCATGGCCGAAGTGGATGCGGGACAAATCGCGGAAGGCGGTTCAACCAATCCTGAAGTAAAAAAGTTTGCGGTGATGATGGTGAGCGACCACACCGGTGCAAACAGCCAGGTGAAAGCACTCGCCGCAGCCCGTAATGTTACACTCCCTGCAGGCGTGTCTGACGACAAAAAAACAGCAGCAGCAGATCTCAGCAAAAAAACGGGTAAGGACTTTGACAAGGAGTATATGGATATGCAGGTCAAAGACCACAAAGAAACGATCACCCTCTTTGAAAAAGCATACGATAACAGCAAGGATGCTGAAGTAAAAACGTTCATCAGTAATACGCTGCCGAAACTCAGGCAACACCTGGATGCAGCAGAGAAGATTCAAAAGGCGCTCTAATGGTTCGCGTCCGTGAAAAAATAAACAAAACTGTCCTGGCTGACCAGGGCAGTTTTCTTGTTTTAATATTACCCTTGCGGCAGGACCTGTTTGCCACGATACCTTAAATCCACACTATGCCACTGGCCGAATACCGGAGGAAAAGATCATTCAGCAACACCCCTGAACCAACAGGTGGCAAATCCACCGGCAACCAGTTGCGTTTTGTTATCCAGAAACACGATGCGTCACATCTCCATTATGATTTCCGGCTGGAGATGGATGGTGTGCTTAAAAGCTGGGCAGTACCAAAAGGGCCATCCACTGACCCCTCCGTCAAACGGCTGGCAATGATGGTGGAAGATCATCCCTACGATTACCGCAGCTTCGAAGGTATTATACCAAAGGGGGAGTACGGAGGCGGTACGGTGATTGTATGGGACGAAGGAACTTATCATGCTGCCGGTAGCAGCGGTAATGGAAAATCCGCACATGGTAAAGCTTTGTTACAGCAATTGAAGAAAGGGAAAATTACTTTCACACTGGAAGGGCAGAAACTGAAAGGGGACTGGGTGCTGGTCAAATCATCCTACCAGGGCGAAAACTCCTGGTTGCTGATGAAAGTGAAAGACAAGTATGCCCGGACAACTGATGTAACAAGGAAAGGCAAATCGGTTATCTCAGGTAAAACAATCCAGCAAATGGAAAAAAATCCGGATAAAATTTATGGGAAAGCAGGGAAAGGCAGTGCCGCAAAGAAACAGGCAGCACGCAAAAAAAAGCCGGTCACTGCTGCTGCCGTTGTAAAGAACACGGTTGCGGGAAACGCAAAAGCAAAGAAACCCCCCGATGTCCCCGATTACAAAAAACTGGGGAAACGGGCAGCTTTCCCAAAAGATTATACGCCGATGCTCGCAACACTTGTCGACCAGCCGTTTGATTCGGACGACTGGATCTATGAAGTAAAATGGGACGGATACCGTGCGCTCGCTTTTGTGAATGGAAGCAAAGTCCAGCTGCGATCGCGGAACAACAAATCATTTGACGAAAAATTTTATCCCATATATGACGAATTGAAACAAACGGGAATAAAAGCCGTACTGGATGGTGAAGTGATAGTAGTGAATGAAGAGGGGCGATCGGACTTCGGCCGGCTGCAGAACTGGCGAAGCGAAGCTGACGGCGAACTGCGTTTCTATGTATTCGACCTGTTGTGGCTGGACGGGTATTCCTTGCTTCACCTTACCCTCGAACAACGACGGGACATTCTCGCGTCCATGCTGCCGCAGAGCGACAGTATCCTGCTGAGCCAGGCGTTTGATGCGTCAGGTACAGAGTTTTACGAAGCTGCAAAAAAGATGAACCTGGAAGGTATCATGGCAAAGAAAAAGGATTCGGAATACCTGCCAGATACACGCACGAAGGACTGGCTGAAGATCAAAGTCAACCAGCGACAGGAAATGGTCATTGGCGGGTACACGCAGAACGAAGGCACCTCAAAAGCATTCAGTGCCCTTCTGGTGGGTGTGTACAGGGGAAAGAAGCTGCACTACACCGGGAAGATCGGCACTGGCTTTTCGGACAAACTGCAAAAAGAAATGATGAAGCAGTTTGCCGCGCT
>SEAD01000195.1 GCA_004173355.1 Chitinophagaceae bacterium
ATCTTTGCACCCCATTTAAAAACAGTCACCGGGATAGCGGTGGCGATAAAAAATCAATATGAGCAAATTACATTTCACGACGAAACATGCGAACGAGGCTACCGTACAACGTACCTGGTATGTTGTTGATGGTACTAATCAAACCGTTGGACGTATGTGTGCCCGTATCGCTGCAGTCCTGCGCGGTAAAAACAAGGCATACTACACTCCGCACGTTGACACTGGCGATTACATCATTGTCATCAACGCTGAGAAAGCAATCCTGACCGGTAACAAAAACGACCAGAAAATCTATGATCACTTCACCGGCTACCCAGGCGGTCTGAAGCAGGAAACTGCGACCAACCTCCAGAAGCGTCGTCCGGAAGTACTGATCGAAAGGGCTGTAAAAGGCATGTTGCCTAAGAACCGCCTTGGTCGCAAGATGTACAAAAAATTATTCGTTTACGTAGGTGCCGCGCATCCTCATACTGCACAGCAACCTAAGGAACTGAAGTTCTAATTATCGGAAACAGGCAAAGGGTTCGCCCTGCATAAATTCAAAAAATACAAATTAGTATAAATGGAAAAGCAAACAAACGGTGTTGGTCGTCGTAAGGAAGCCGTGACACGCGTTTTCGTTTCCAAAGGAGACGGAACCATCACAGTTAACGACAAGGACTATAAAAAATACTTTTCACTGGTTTATCTCCAGAACCAGGTTGAGCGTCCGTTCAAAACGGTTGAAGCAACTGGTAAATACAATGTGAAGATCAACGCTACCGGCGGTGGTGTGAAAGGTCAGGCTGAAGCGGCTATGCTGGGTATTTCCCGCGTACTGGTGCAGTTGAACCCTGAGTACCGTCCGGCACTGAAAGCAGCTGGTCTCCTGAAACGTGATCCGCGTTCTGTTGAACGTAAGAAATTCGGTCACAAGAAAGCCCGTCGCAGCTTCCAGTTCAGCAAACGTTAATTGGGTACTGTATACATTATCAACTTTTCATTCCGGTTTTTTGTCCGGGATCACTATTAATAAAACGACTAAATGGAAAATAATACATCCTTACAACAGCAGCTTCTTGAAGCAGGTGTTCACTTCGGTCACCTGAAGAAGAAGTGGAACCCCAAGATGTTACCTTACATCTTTGCTGAGAAGAAAGGTATCCACATCATCGATCTGAACAAAACTGTTGAGTGCCTCCAGGAAACTGCAGCTGCTATGAAGCAGATCGCACGCAGCGGGAAAAAGATCCTGTTTGTTGGTACCAAAAAGCAGGCTAAGGATATCGTAACAGAATGCGCGCAGCGCGTGAACATGCCATATGTAACCGAGCGTTGGTTAGGTGGAATGCTGACCAACTTCAACACGGTTCGTAAGAGCGTGAAGAAGATGCAGAGCATCGATAAAATGCTGGCTGATGGTTCATTCGACAGCGTAACAAAAAAAGAACGTCTGACCCTGAGCCGTGACCGCGACAAGATGGAGAAGGTACTTGGTGGTATTGCCCAGCTGGGTCGTGTACCTGCTGCCCTCTTCCTGGTGGATATCGGTCACGAACATATCGCCCTGGCTGAAGCAAAACGCCTGGGTGTGGGGACATTTGGCGTGGTGGATACCAACTCTGATCCTAACAAAGTTGATTTCGCCATTCCTGGTAATGACGACGCTACCAAATCAATCGCTATCATCGTAAACTACCTGACTGCAGCAATCGCTGAAGGTCTGGCAGAGCGTCAGGCAGCGAAAGAAGAGGATATCGACGAATCAGCTGATGACGAGAACAACAAACGCGCATCACGTCTGGAAGCCGAAGCGAATGCTGAAGGCGGTGGTCGTGGTCGTGGTGGTCGCGGTCCTGGTGGACCAGGCGGTCCTGGCGCAGGTGGTCCTGGTGGTCCACGTCGCCGTACAGGTGGTGGTCCAGGCGGTCCTGGCCGTGGTCCTGGCGGTGGCCGGAGATAATCATTCCTTAACAGCCCTGCGGCCGGAAAGGTGAACAGCCTTTCCGACATTGTAAGACTGTAAGGATGGGAAAGCTATTCTTTAAATACAAAATTCTGAAATTATGAGCACCGTAACAATCAGTGCACAGGATATCAATAAACTCCGCCAGGCAACTGGCGCGGGTATGCTGGATTGCCGTAAGGCTCTCACAGAAACGAACGGCGATTTTGAAGCTGCAATCGACTGGCTGCGTAAGCATGGCCAGAAGGTAGCTGCAAAACGCAGCGACCGTGAAGCGAAAGAAGGTGTAGTCATCGCAAAAACCAGCCCTGATAAAAAATCAGGTGTGGTTGTATGTGTAAGCTGCGAAACTGACTTCGTTTCAAATAACACTGACTTTATCGCGCTCGTACAGGGTATTGCTGATGTAGCCATTGCTGAAAACATCACTACACTCGAAGCCCTCAATGATGCAAAAATCGGCGGTGCAAAAGTGTCTGACCTGATCAACGACAAACTGGCTGCTATCGGTGAAAAAATCGGTATCACCCGTTTTGAAACCATCAGTGCCCCTTTTGTAGCTTCTTACATCCACGGTGCAAACCGCATCGGTGTACTGGTTGGCCTCAGCGCTGACTCAGCGGAAGTTGGTAAGGACATCGCCATGCAGATTGCCGCCCTCAACCCTGTAGCTGTAGACGCATCAAGCGTACCAGCTGATGTAGTTGCCCGCGAAAAAGCAATCATCATCGATGTAATGAAAGAAGATCCCAAAATGGCCGGCAAACCCGAAGACATGATCGCGAAGATCGCTGAAGGTAAACTCGGCGCATTCTTCAAGGAACAAACCCTCACTGCACAGGCTTTCGTAAAGGATGCCGGTATCAGCGTTGGTGAATACCTGAAGCAAAGCGGTAACGTCACTGTTACTGAATTCAAACGTGTCGCTGTCGGTTAATTCCGCTAACACCATATTACAATCCCGTTACCATTATGGTAGCGGGATTTTTTTTGCCCCTCATGTGAAAGCCGGACAACAACGGGATTGCCATCGCCTAAGCGGGTGGCCGGCAGATGCTATCAATGCGAGACCTGTAGCTGGCCAGCCGGTTCAGCGTGGCAAACCGTTGTTGCCCTGCGCTGCCACTGATATAGGAGTAACAAAAAGGCCGCTCCATGATTGGAACGGCCGGCATCAACCTACAACATGAGAAAGGTGTGGTGTGTGGTGGTTTGGTGTCAGGTTGATGGTTCTGTATGAATGGCTGGGTCAGTTATTCAGTTTAGTTGCCTGATATGAGATCGCTTAGGTTGAACTGGGCGCCGATGGAAATCCGGAATGTGGTGACATCGGGTTCGTCGGTGGTTTTGGTGCTGTTGATGGAGAGATCGGATTTTTTGCCGAGCGTAAAGATGCCATGGGCGAACAGGGCGAATGAGGGTTTGATGAAAAAGTTGAGACCGCCGCCCGCATGCGGGGTGCCGCCGGAGAATTTGACATCCACATAGTCCTGGCCAAGGATAATCTGTTTGACTGTGCCGCTACGTGAACTGTATCCACCTTCCACAAACGGACGGACCTTGCTGACCGTGCCTGCCAGGTTGAAACGCACACCAAAATCGATATGCGTCATGCTGAATGATTCCGCGTCCACATCACCGGTGCCCATTGAGGTGAAATCGGCAGCGATATAGGGTTCGATCAGCTGCGTAATGCCATAGCCAACACGTAATCCGCCCCCGAAGCCGCTTCCGGCATTTTTGTCGAGGTACTCAAAATAGGTGGATGCCCATCCGAGGGTGTGTACGCCGGCACCTGCATTCAGGCCTTTGGTATTTGAACGGACCTTGATCTGCGCACCGGCCACCAGTGAGCCGAGCAGGAATAACGCGAGAAATACTTTTTTCATGTTGTTGATTTTTTCTGTTTAAAGTGGTTGATGATGATTGCCTTTTTATTTCAGTAACTGACTACTGTCCCTTTTTTGATATAACCCGAATAACTGCGGTTGCTGATCATTTCGTTGGTGCGCCCGCTGAGTTCGATTTCCTGCAGTGGCAGGCGCTGTCCGTTCAGTCCGCCCACATTCTGCAGCACCACGGTGATTTTTTTGTTGCCTACATTTTTGATACGGCCGGTGGCAATGGATCCCTTTTCAATGATCACCTGTCCCTGGTAGACGACCGGACTGGTAACGGAAAAACTGAGTGCCTGTCCCGTCTGCGAATTCTCGCTCAGGGCATCGCGGAGATAAAGGGACACTTCCATTTTTGCTCCCAGTACCATACTGCCACTGCTGCGTGGTTTCAACTCCTCCACTACCGGCACTATCGTTTGCTCCACTGGCTTATCGGGCGCTGGTGCGGGTACTGGTTTTGGTTCGTCCTCTTTTGGTGCTTCCTTTCCGCTTGCTTTCCTGGTCTCTGGTTTAACATCCTGCTTTTTATCGTCAACCGGCGTGGTTTCCGGTTTGTCTTCAACGCTGCCGATCATAACCGGCGCACCTGAACTGCTGTCGCTGGTTTGCGGCCGCAGGCTTACGGGGGTATTGTTTTCACCAACAGGCGAAGGTTTATCGGTGATGAATTCAGCAACCGGTCCCGGTTCAGGCAACGGTTTGTCCCTGCTGAGGACAAGTGACACGGTAGTGACCACAATCGCAAACATGGCCAGTCCGATCAGCACGGTTCGGCGATCCAGTCCCGCGATCCTTCGTTTTAATCCCGGCACCAGCATTGAGCCCCGGAGCATTCCGGTCAGTCCAAGTCTTGCTGGCAGGTTGAGCATACGTAACAGGTACGCAGGACGCAGGCCCGGGGAGGGTTTCGGTAGTTCCCTTGTGCCGGTCATCGCCGTGTTATCCGCAACAGGGAGTGGTACTACCGCATTGGCGAACAACCAGGTGATATCGGCTTCCCTGGCAGCAGGGAATGCTGCAGCAAGCGCGGACTGGAATGCCCTCGCATCGGCGAAACGGTTTTCCGGTTTTTTCTCCAGCGACTTCATGATGATTGCTGCCATAACCGGCGGTACCGATGCATTGAGTTTGTCCGGCGACACCGGTTTCTTTTTCAGGATTTCCTGCATGAGGTTAAAATCCGTCTGGTGCTCAAAAGGCAGGCGGCCGCAGAGCAGTTCGTACATAGTCATGCCCACCGCATATACATCCGATGCGGCCGACGGGTCTTTGCCTTCAATCAGTTCAGGCGCCAGGAATTCCACGGTGCCGATCACGCGGTTCACCTGTGTGAGCCGCTGTTCACCTGCCACCTTTGCGATGCCAAAGTCCATCAGTTTGACCGTACCATCCGGAGTGAGTATCAGGTTGGATGGTTTGATATCCCGGTGGAAAATACCCTTCCGGTGTGCATGGTGCAATCCTTCCAATGCCTGGATGAATGCGGCGGCCACTGCCATGGCGGGCAGCACGCGATGCTGTCGCAGCAATACTTCCAGGTCCTTCCCTTCCACATACTCCATCACCATGAAGTGCTGCTGGTCCTGTTCGATCAGGTTGTAAATCACGGCAATGTTCGGATGTAGCAGACGTGCAAGCACCTGCGCTTCTTTTTTAAAACGTTCCAGCACCTGCGGTTGTGACATCATCGGGGTATGCAGCATCTTCAATGCCACCTCACGTCCGAGAATGATATCCGTGGCGCGGTATACCGTACCCATGCCACCCTGTCCCAGGTGGGCGGTGACCTGGTAATTCTGTATTTGTTTACCAATCATGGCAACTCGGTTTCTTTTGTTTGCGGAGCCCCGATGGTTAATGGGATTTCGATGTCACGGGTTTCGCGGGTGGTGACCAGGCCGGAGGGATTGATTTTTTCAGCGATGACTACGGTTATATTATCATGGCCGCCGCGGCGTTTGGCTTCTGCTACCATCTTTTCTGCGGCATCCTGGAGAGTGTGTCCCTGCAGGATTTCACCGAGTTCGTGATCACCGATATAGTCATACAGTCCATCCGAGCACAACAGGATGCGGTCATCAAAACCAAAGTCAAGTGGATCCAGCCCGGTGTCTACCCGAAGGGAAGGTTTGGTGCCCATCGCATTGGTAAGGATATTACGCTTGGGGTGCCTGGATGCTTCCTCTGCCGTGATCTCGCCGAGGCTGACCAGTTCCTGCACATAGGTATGGTCCTGCGTTACCTGGGTGACCTGCCCGCTGCGGATATGGTAGGCCCGGCTGTCACCGGCATGGCCGAAAAAAACCTGGCCGCCCACAATGGCAACTGCTGTACAGGTAGTGCCCATCCCGCGACAGGCGGCATCCGATGATGCCATTGAAAATATTTTTTCATTGGCCACGCGGAATGCTTTTTCCATGGACTTAGGGATATCATTGATCCCTGTATGGAAATATTCCCCGCTTACGGTTTCGGCAGCGATCCTGCTGGCCACTTCACCCGCCTGGTGGCCGCCCATGCCATCTGCCACTACCAGCAGGTAACCTTTCCGGCGGATGATCTCCTCGCTGGCGTTGCGCACAAAGAGACCCAGATCTTCGTTGTTGGTCCTGATCATCCCCAGGTCAGACAGCACCACTACATTGAGTTGTGTCAGCGGACCCTGGTCCGGTTCAGTACTGGCCGTGACTATTTTCTTTTTCCCAAACCATTTGCTCCACATGGTTAATCATTTAATTTTTCAAGGTTGTAGTCGTAGGAACCCCTGCGACTGTTTATCCCGAGACTGATCTTTTTATCCGCGTACCCTTC
>SEAD01000329.1 GCA_004173355.1 Chitinophagaceae bacterium
TTCACCCGCTTCAGCCGGCGCACACTCCCATCCCCGCCAATCCTCCAGATACACGGTGTCCGGATCCCGGCTGATCAGCCAGTGCTCAATCGTGAGCGGTTTATCATCCTCACCGACCAATATCCTGACAGTTCCCTCCATCAACTTCCTGAGCAACGGATCCTCGCCCAGCATGTTGTCAATTTTGAACTCCCCCGCGGTCACCAGCTGCTTTTGATTTCCGATGCTCCAGCTCCCGGTCATCCTGCTATCGTAGCTTGACAGGGCCGACTCCACGCCCTCCGGAACATCGCGGGTGAAAAAGAAGGTTCCTTTGGAGAGATAGCGGCCATCCTTTCCGAAATCATCCACCGACGTTCCAACAAGGGTCACTGTGCGTTTCCCCACGCTTATCGGATGCTCTCCCTCCTCAGCCCAGACAACCGGAAAAAAATCCTCCGGCCGCACCGGTGAGCCGGAGGCCGAGGTGAGGAAATTCCCTCCTCTCCTGCCAAACAGCGGAACCATGGGGGACCCCACAATGAGGAAGCCATGCTGATTATAAAAGCTGTCATGGCATACAATCATACCCCCCATACGCGTGGCCAGCCTCAACAGAAAAGAGGTGGAGACTCCCCCGCTGTCAAATCCATCGGGGAGTTCGATGCCCCAGGCATTGTTGGCCGGAATAATCTCCTGCAGTGCCTCCAATGTGTCAAAGTCACGACCTTCCATGGAGAATTCGGCCAGCAATTCCGTCAAGGCATCATCCAGTTTTTCCGGATCGTATTTCTCCTTTGCCCGGATCACGGCTTTGGTGGATTTCCATTCCAGGCTGAAGCGATCCCTGCCTGTCCCCTCCTCCTTGGAGAGCTGAACCGATGCCCCTTCCGCGAGCGCGCGGATGGTTTCCAAATTCACCGCTTTCCCCTGCCGGGAAAGAATGATGGCTTTCACAGCCGTGGGCCGGGCATCGGAACCTGATTTCTTTTCCTGCCCGAGGCAGGGCCGGATCAGCGGCAGGAGAAGCAACAGCGGCAGCAGAATATGGAAAAGACGCGGCACGGAGTGGAATCAGTGTCGGTTTCTATCGTGTCCCACAGGTTTATATATAATTTTCAGCCCGGTTCAAGTTTTGGTGCGGTGGGAATTGCCGAAGGGGGCCAAGGGCCTGCGGCTGGATCGGGTTCTCACCACCCTGATTCAAGGTTCCAAGGCATTCTTGTTTATTAACCAAGACTCGCAAAGCGGTGAAATATTACCGGTCTTTTGTTCATTTTCATACATTCGCATGATGCTGCTTTTTATTTCCGGACCGCACATCCGGCTGGCGGCTGGCAAGGCGTTTAAGGAGGGCCAAACCTTTAACCTCAACAACCTGAGCCAGCAGCTGGCCAAGCTGCCCGGATCAGATTCTCAAAAATCCTCCTCAGCTGATCATTACCAAGACATGCGTTTTTCAAGTTTTCTCCATATTCAATTCCATGAATATTTGTATTTGTTTTATTCATCTGCATATCTACAGCAAAAACATAACTGTCACCTTTTGGCGATTCCTTCAGAAGAAGTCCATGCCTCGCAACAGCCTCGTTTTCAATGCGGGCGCACTCAAGCTCCAAGGCTGTCAGACTCCGCTCCACCTTCCTATGGGCCGCGCAACCCAAAGGGATCAGAAACAACATAAAAAACATCAATGGGATCCTCATATTTTATTCAATTAATTCGATTTACCCACCGGCTCCATGTTTGCAATTGCATTTGAGGCGGGGATTTGACGTTCATCCACTGTGCCTCCTTTCCTTACAAAAAGCAGGGTCTTGGCCCGAACCCGGCATGCTTTGCCGTCCGCAGTGAAAAGCCCAGCATGTATAGACCGTGCAAGCCTGAACTGCGACGTCCGAGCGGTGAGCCTGTCCCCTCCCCTATATCATCCGGAAAGCCGGCTCCGGCCTCAGGCGCCGGCCCTCTTTGGCTTATTTTTCAGCCTTTATCCGCTTCATCTCACTGACAAGCCCAAGCTTCCGCCCCTCCAGATACAGGGTGTCCGGATCGCGGCTGATCAGCCAGCTTTCGTCCGGCTCGCCGTTGTCCTTCAGGAGTTCGGCGACGGTCAGCCTCATCAGCTCTTTGAGGAAC
>SEAD01000196.1 GCA_004173355.1 Chitinophagaceae bacterium
CAAGGAATTTGTGAACAAGGTCCTCGGACCCACCGACGATATCACCCGGTTCGAATACATGCAGAAAACCAACAAGGAAAATGGCCCCGCACTGGTTGGTGTGGAGGTGCAGTCGAGACAGGACTACCACCTGTTAGTGCAACGTTTGCATGAATTCCAGATCCAGTTCACCGAACTCAACAAAAACGATACTCTTTTCGGTTACCTCGTGTAACCTGGTCCGCCAGCCTGGAACCCGCACCCGGTCTGGCTTCCAGACCCGCCCCTTCACGCGGATCCAATACCCCCTGAAACATCCCCGCCGCGCCCGCAGCACGGCTGGAATCCACTAATGAAAACCGCCAGTTTTTACCCACCCACTGTGGGAAAACTTCTAGCGAAATGCGAAAATTTTTGACAGATTTTCAGTAAATTACAAGCATTGCTTGCTAAGTATTCAGATTAGGTTGCTTTTATTATACAATTACTAAAACAAAGGACGCTTATGGCGAGCACTGCCGGCTTGTATCATCCCTCCTTCGAACACGATTCCTGTGGAATTGGCTTTGTAGCGAACATCAAGGGAAACAAATCACACCAGAATATCTCTGATGCGCTGACCATCCTGGAGAATATGGAACACCGTGGCGCATGCGGTGCCGAGAGTAACTCGGGCGATGGAGCAGGGATCATGATCCAGCTCCCGCATGAATTTTTCTTTGACGAATGCATCAAACTCGGAGTGCATCTTCCCCCATTCGGGAAGTATGCAGTGGGCATGATTCTTTTCCCCAAGGAAATAAGGTTGCGTGAGGAATGCAGGGACATATTCAACCGCTCCGCGGAAAAACTGGGTCTGGAAATACTGGCGTACCGGAAGGTGCCGGTCAATACTTCTGATATCGGTCCAACGGCATTGAGCGTTGAGCCCGAAATGGAACAGGTGTTTATTGCCTGCCCTGACCATATCAGCAACCCCGAGGAATTTGAGCGCAAGCTTTTTGTGCTCCGCAATTACGCGACAAATACAATCAGCAATACGGTCCGCAAGGATGAGATTGGTTTTTATATCGCATCGCTTTCTTACAAAACGATCGTGTACAAAGGCCAGCTGACCAGTACGCAGGTGCGACACTACTTCAAAGACCTCAGCAATAAACGCATGGTAAGTGCCTTTGGCCTTGTCCACAGCCGTTTTGCGACGAATACATTCCCGAGCTGGGGACTCGCACAGCCATTCCGGTATATCGCTCACAATGGTGAGATCAATACGCTGAATGGTAACCTGAACTGGCTTAAGACCAGCGAAAAGAATTTCACGTCCCCGTATTTCAGCAAGGAAGAAATGGAAATGCTGCTGCCGATCGTGAAGAACGGCCAGTCAGACAGTGCCTGCCTTGACAACATGATCGAACTGCTGACCATGACCGGTCGCAGTCTCCCCCATGTCATGATGATGCTCATCCCCGAAGCCTGGGATGGCAACGAACAGATGGATCCGGTGAAAAAAGCGTTTTATGAATTCCACTCGGCATTCATGGAACCATGGGACGGACCCGCATCCATCTCTTTCACCGATGGCAAGATCATCGGCGCAACCCTTGACAGGAACGGTCTCCGTCCTTCCCGCTATTGCGTGACCAACGACGACCGCGTGATCATGGCCTCCGAAACCGGTGCATTACCGGTAGACCAGTCCACCGTCATCGAAAAAGGACGCCTCCAGCCGGGCAAGATGTTTGTCGTGGATATGGAACAGGGTCGCATCATCAGTGACACCGAACTCAAAAACCAGATCTGCTCCCGCAAACCATATGCGGAGTGGCTCAACAAATACAAGATCCGTCTCGAGGAACTTCCCGAACCACGCGTGCTCTTTACCCACTTGGGTTCCGACCAGGTGTTCAAGTACCAGAAGGCATTTGGCTACAGTACCGAGGATCTTGAGAACATCATTGCACCAATGGCAACCGGCGGCAAGGAGCCACTCGGATCGATGGGAACGGATACACCGCTGGCCGTGCTGAGTGACCAGCCACAGCATCTCAGTTCGTATTTCAAACAATTATTCGCACAGGTAACCAACCCGCCGATCGATCCCATCCGGGAACGGCTGGTGATGTCGCTTGCCTGTTTTGCCGGCAACAACGGCAACCTGCTGGTGGAAGATCCGCTGACCTGTCACAGTGTGGCACTCAAGCAGCCGATCCTCAACAACCACGAACTCGAAAAGATCCGCAGTATCGATACCGGCCTCTTCCAGGCCAAGACCCTGCAATGTTATTTCAAGGCAGATGGCAAACCCGGATCGCTGAAATCCGCGCTGGACCGCATCTGCCGGTATGCCGTGGATAGTGTGGCCGACGGTTTCAAGGTGCTGATCCTGCAGGACAGGGCCATCGACAGCGACCACGCCCCCATCCCGACCCTGCTGGCAACAGCAGCGATCCATCACCACCTTATCCGGAAAGGATTACGCGGACAGGTAGGTGTAATCGTGGAAGCCGGTGATGCATGGGAAGTACATCACTTCGCCTGCCTCATTGCATTTGGTGCCACGGCCATCAACCCTTACCTCGCATTGTCTTCTATCCGGGATATGAAGCAGGCGGGCAAACTGCAGACTGACCTGCATGATGACGTGCTGAAGAAAAACTATATCAAGGCGATCAACGACGGACTGCTGAAAGTATTCAGCAAGATGGGGATCTCCACGCTGCAATCCTACCAGGGTGCGCAGATTTTTGAAATCCTCGGCCTCAACAAGGATGTGGTGGACAAGTTCTTCACCGGCGCCACATCCCGCATCGAGGGTATGGGTCTGGATGAAATTGCCCGCGAAGCATTGTCCAAACATTACTTCGCCTTCAGTAAAAAAGATGTGCCGAACGACCGGCTGGCTGTTGGTGGTTTCTATCAGTGGAAACGGAAAGGTGAATTCCACCTGTTCAACCCGCAGACCATTCACCTGCTGCAGCATTCCACGCAGACAAACGATTACGCTACATTTAAGAAATATGCAAAGCTCGTCAATGAGCAGGGCGAGAAAGCGGCAACCATCCGCAGTCTCTTCCAGTTCAAAAAACTGAACCCATCGATTTCGATCGATGAGGTGGAGCCTGCGGAAAAAATCTACCGCCGGTTCGCAACCGGTGCCATGAGTTTTGGTTCTATTTCCTGGGAAGCCCATACTACATTGGCCATTGCGATGAACCGTCTCGGCGGCCGCAGTAATACCGGTGAAGGAGGTGAGGACGATCGCCGTTACACGCCATTACCCAATGGCGACTCGATGAGAAGTTCGATCAAACAGGTAGCCAGCGCACGTTTCGGCGTGACCAGCCAGTACCTGACCGAAGCCGATGAATTGCAGATCAAGATGGCACAGGGAGCCAAACCCGGTGAGGGCGGGCAGTTGCCCGGTGATAAAGTGGATGAATGGATCGGGAAAACACGTCACTCCACACCCGGTGTGGGACTGATCTCCCCGCCGCCGCACCACGATATTTATTCCATCGAGGATCTGGCACAGCTGATTTTTGATTTGAAAAATGCCAACCGCAAAGCCCGTATCAGTGTGAAACTGGTAAGCAAGGCCGGTGTAGGTACCATCGCTACCGGTGTGACCAAGGCCAAGGCCGATGTGGTACTTATAGCAGGATATGATGGTGGTACAGGTGCATCGCCCCTGTCGTCTATCCGTCACGCGGGTCTCCCATGGGAACTCGGTCTCGCTGAAACCCAGCAGACGCTGGTGCGCAACAAACTCCGTTCCCGCGTGGTGGTGCAGGCCGATGGCCAGATGAAGACGGGCCGTGATATTGCGATCGCCGCATTACTCGGTGCCGAGGAATGGGGTGTGGCTACTGCCGCACTGGTGGTGGAAGGCTGTATCCTGATGCGTAAATGCCACCTGAATACCTGTCCGGTAGGTGTGGCCACACAGGATCCCGATCTCCGCAAACGCTTTACCGGCGCGGCGGATCATGTGGTGAACTTTTTCCAGTTCCTCGTGCAGGACCTGCGCGAGATCATGGCCGAGCTCGGTTTCCGCACCATCAACGAGATGGTGGGCCAGGCGCAGCATCTTGAAATGCGCGAGAACATTTCCCATTGGAAATACAGCAAACTCGATCTCTCCCCGATCCTCTATAAAGAACCGGCATCTGAATATACCGGTTTGTATAACCTGGAAGAACAGGATCACGGTCTCGACAATATCATCGACTGGAAACTATTTGAAGCCGCCGATGATGTGCTGGAAGGAAAGGCCAAACAGGTCAGTGCATCCTTTAACCTCATCAATACGGATCGCACCGTGGGCACGATGTTGTCCAACGAGATCAGCAAGAAGTATGGCGCAGCCGGTCTGCCGGATGGCAGCATTCATTTCAAGTTTACCGGCACTGCCGGTCAGAGCTTCGGCGCATTCAATACCAAAGGGGTGACTCTTGAAATGGAGGGTGATGCGAATGACTACTTCGGCAAGGGACTCAGTGGCGCCAAACTCATCGTGTATCCAGACGCAAAAGCCACGTTTGTGCCCGAAGAAAACAGCATCATCGGCAACGTGGCCTTTTATGGCGCCACCTCCGGCGAGGCGTTTGTACGCGGGAAGGCCGGTGAGCGCTTCTGTGTGCGCAACTCCGGTGCCAGCGTGGTGGTGGAAGGCGTGGGTGACCATGGTTGTGAGTACATGACCGGTGGTCGTGTGGTGATCATTGGAGATACGGGTCGCAATTTTGCCGCCGGTATGAGTGGTGGTATTGCGTATGTGTATGATGTGAAAGGTAAGTTTAAAGAGAACTGCAACCCCGAGATGGTTGATCTTGATAAATGTGAACTGGAGGATAAGAACGAACTGTTCACCATGCTCCAGCGCCATTACGAATACACCGGCAGTACCGTAGCGAAGTTCATCCTGGATGACCTCGACAACCAGCTGCATCATTTTGTGAAAGTCTTCCCGACCGACTACAAAAAGGTATTGCTGGAAAAGAAAGCCACTGTGACCGTTAAGTAATTCAACCAAACTAATTGTTCAACCTTCCCGGCGCTGCGGGAGCAGACCAGGCACCGTGCAGCTGCGGGAAAAAAGAGGAAATAAGACATGGGAAAACCAACAGGTTTCAAGGAATTCACCAGGGAGCTACCGTCGAAAAGACCGGTCAGTGAACGCCTGGGCCATTACAACGAATTTGTGGACCGCTACAGCGACGAGAAGCTGAACCAGCAGTCTGCCCGCTGTATGGATTGCGGCGTACCCTTCTGCCACAATGGATGTCCTCTCGGGAATATCATTCCTGAATTCAATGATGCCGTGTATCGCAAGGATTGGCAGGAAGCATACGATATCCTTACATCGACCAATAATTTCCCCGAGTTTACCGGCCGCATCTGTCCCGCACCCTGCGAGTCAGCCTGCGTACTGGGTATCAACCAGCCCCCGATTACCATCGAGGAGATCGAGAAACATATTATCGAGATAGCTTTTGAAAAAGGTTTCGTGAAACCCCGCAGGCCCAACCTGCGTTCGGGTAAAAAAATAGCCGTGATTGGATCAGGTCCGGCCGGACTCGCCGCAGCGGCGCAGCTCAACTATGCCGGCCATACCGTGACAGTATTTGAAAGGGATGACAAGGCAGGCGGACTGCTGCGTTATGGCATCCCCGATTTCAAACTGGAAAAATGGGTGATCGACCGCCGGATCAAAGTGCTCGAAGAAGAAGGCATCAGCTTCCTGTACAACGCCAATGTGGGTGTAAATGTCAACGTCAATGACCTGCTGCGTGAATACAATGCGATTGTGCTCGCGGGTGGCTCTACCCTGCCGCGTGACCTGCCTGTACCCGGTCGTGAGCTGAAGGGTGTGTATTTTGCGATGCAGTTCCTCAAACAGCAGAACAAACGGAATGCACAGCTCGATCCATTGGCCAATAGAGAGGTCGAGAGCAATATCATCGACGAACATGTATGGGCCACCGGCAAAAACGTGGTGGTGATTGGTGGTGGTGATACCGGATCCGACTGCGTGGGTACCTCCAACCGCCATTCTGCAAAATCCGTTACGCAGTTTGAGCTTTTACCTAAACCCTCCGACCTCCGCACCCCGACCATGCCCTGGCCTAGTTACCCCATGCTGTTGAAAATAACCTCTTCACATGAAGAGGGTGCACATCGTCACTGGGCTATCGCAACCAAGGAATTCCTGGGTGACGGGAATGGCAACCTGCGCGCGCTGAAGGTGGTGGACCTGGAATGGAAAGCCTCAACCGATGGACGCCCTGCCCAGTTTACCGAGGTAGTTGGTTCGGAAAGGGAGATGCCCTGCGAACTCGCCCTGCTGGCCATGGGATTTGTATCCCCACAGAAAACCGGGCTCCTCTCCAACCTGGAAATCGAGACGGACGAACGCGGCAATGTAAAAGCGACAGAGAAGAGTTACCAGACCAGCCTCGGAAAAGTTTTCACCGCCGGGGATATGCGTCGCGGACAATCGCTGGTGGTCTGGGCCATCAGTGAAGGCCGCGAATGCGCGCGGCGGGTGGACGAGTTCCTCAATAACGGGAATTCAGTCCTGGAAAGCCGTGATGCGATGGTCAGTTTCATCTGACGATAGCTATCATTCAGACGAGCAGCTTTTCCGGACAACAGCATAGACG
>SEAD01000197.1 GCA_004173355.1 Chitinophagaceae bacterium
GGACAGAAACAACCCGCACGCGAAGTGGAACGTTTCCATGATTCGTACCAGTCAATCGGCGCACAGGTGGAGGCAGGCATCACCAATAAAAAATACGCAGACAAACTCCTGCTGGGGGTGATCGTGGCGGAGAACGATAAAGACATCCAGACGGGCGTGACCATGGACCAGGTGTTTGGAGCACGCACATCCCGCTCCGGCTCGGTGATCCCCACGCTGAAGTACCGCAAGGCCAATATTTTTGTAAAAGGTCTTGACCTCAGTATTTATAGCGCGTTTAACATGACGCGTAACCATTTTATAGACACGACCCGTCTGCGCTATAACTGGTTGCAGGAAACTACTCCGACCAGCACTGCGGAACAGAGCCGCTCACAACTGAAAAACCGCGATAACGAAACGCTTATCACCTCTAACCTTAATTACCAGCTCACCGGCCATCATTCATTGTCGCTGAATTACGTAATGACCGACTTCGGCCGGAAATCCAGTGATGTGGAAAACCTGGATAATCCGACATTCCGTTACCCCCAGCACCTGAACAAACAAATTGCGGGTCTGGCCTGGCAGGCAAAGTATGAACGCTTCACCGCCACAGCTTTCTCCAAGTTATTTGTGCTGGATGCCGAATCATTCGAACAGGTAAGCAATGGTACGGGTGTTTCGGAATACCGTAAGTCTTCCAGGAAGACAACAAACATCGGGTATGGGATCGCCGGTGCCTATTTCCTGCTTCCGCTGCTCCAGGTGAAGGCGTCCTTTGAACATACCTTTCGTTTGCCTGAAGCTGTCGAGTTGCTGGGTGATGGACTTTACACCCGTCGCAACTCCGCACTGAAACCCGAAAGCAGTGATAATATCAATATCGGCGCACTGTATTCGCTGGATGTAAATGCCGACAATAAATTCAATTTCGAAGTGAATTATATCCTCCGGAATTCGAAGGATTATATCCGCCTCGACCAGGCGCAGTCGCAGCCGATCGACCGCCAGTACATCAATATCGGCGATGTACAGACCAATGGGGTGGAGGGTGAAATAAGGTATACCTGGAAAAACCGGTTACGCGTTTCCGCCAACGCCACATTCCAGAGCATCATCGACAAACAACGTTTCATCAGCACCACCAACTTCCAGGGTACGGTCATTTCACCCAACCTGGGATATGGTTACCGAATCCCCAACACACCTTACCTGTTCGGCAATGCCGGTGTCGGTTACCTCATCAGGAATGTTGGAGGCAAGGGTAATAACCTGGATGTATCATACAGTCTGAATTACACGAAGGAATACTATCTCACCCCGCACCAGCTGGGTGCCAACAACCAGGATATCATCCCCACACAGGCCGCACATAACCTGTTGCTGAGTTACACCCTGAAAGAAGGCCGGTACAATGTGTCGGTGGAATGCAGGAACCTGGCAGATAAAGAACTTTTTGACAATTACCTGCTCCAGAAACCCGGTCGTTCCTATTTTATCAAACTGCGGTATTTCATTTCAAAATAGAAATTCTAATTATAATAAAACAGAACATGAACAGTAAGTATTTAGTGAAAGCAGCACTTCTCTCCACCCTGGCGATTGGTGTGATGTCTTGTGAAAAGGATGATAACAATAACCCGACACCCAAAGGTCCTGCGGTATATGCAATCGGTATCGGTGTATCCACTTCCACTGCAACGACCAACTATGTAGTGCAGACGAGCGACCTGATGACCGGCACAATCAGTGTGACGAATAACGGTTACCTGCAGGATGGCTACAGGGATTATTTCGCAGCAGGCGGTAATTTCTACAGCGTTGGCGGACTGGGTATCACGGATGTGAACACCATCAACGTTGGTGCGGACACATTGCTGAAGACCAGGACAGGTCTCACATTCGACCTGCCTAACAACCAGCTGGTGGATGTGGATGGCACCGGGAAGACACTCGCGGGTGTTTCCATGCCAAGCGGTCCGACTGTCGGGCTGGATGCAAAATTCTATACGGTGGATGTAACAGGGAATACAGTCGGGAATAAAGTAGATGTACCGATGACCAGTATCTACGACAGCAACCGCGACTGGGTATTCCACACCGGTTTCCAGGTTCGTGGCAACCAGGCATTCCAGTCGTTTTATCCAGTGGATGCTGCGACCTACGCCACACAGAATACGGATACCAACTATGTGGCTGTTTACAGCTATCCGGGTTTTGTGCTCCAGAAAGTGATCAGGGATCCACGTACCGGTCCGTCGGGAGCATTTGGTACGCAATCCGGTCTGTTCAAGACCGAAAGCGGCGACCTGTATGCAGTATCAACCAGCAGTTTTTATAATGGTTACAGCCAGTCGACCAAGGCTGCAGGGATCCTGAAAATAGCATCCGGTGCAAGTGAATTCGATGCGGCTTACTATTTTAATACGGATGCGGCAACCAATGGCGGTAAAATCGCACATGCGATTTATATCGGCAACAATAAACTGTTTGCTGCTGTTACCACCGTACCTCCAACAATCGACAATCGCTGGGCAGACGGAAGCCTGCGTCTGGCAATTGTTGACCTCGCTGCAAAGACCATCACCCCGGTGACTAATTCACCGGTGTTCAGTGGCGACGGCGGCCGGAGCTTCGCGGCTTTTGTGGACAATGGTAAAGTATACAACGTAATCAGCGTAGCTGGTGTGCTAAATGTATGGCAGACCGATATCGCTACTGCAACCGCAACCAAAGGCGCTACCGTACAGGGAACCTTTGTAGGTGGACTTGCAAGGATCCAGTAATTTGAATTCTTTTCAGGGAGCCTGGTGTTTACACACCGGGCTTTCTTTTTTCCAGGTATAAAGTTTATGTGATGAAGAAAGGTAAAAAGCAGAATCGGTCATTGTTTTACAGGATCTCTGCATGGCTCCACCTCTGGCTCGGCCTCGCATCCGGGATCGTTGTGGTCATTGTCAGCCTGACGGGTGCGGCACTGACATTCGAAGAGGAACTCAGGGTATTGTTGCAGCCCTACCAGAAGGTACAAGACGAGGGCCGTCCGCTGCTTCCACCATCCGTACTGGCAGATGCCGTGAAAAAAACCTACCATGTGCCAGGCGTGTCCGCCGTGATCTACCGCGGACGTGACCGGAGCGCAGTGATCCCCTGGTACGGTGACCAGAGTAATTACCTTGTCAATTTTGTAAATCCATATACTGCTGAACCCCTGCACAGCCAGCCACTGAACTCGGACTTTTTCCGGATCATGATCGAAGGGCATTACCAGCTCTGGTTGCCTCGCGATATCGGTAAACCGATCGTTGCCTACTCCACCCTCATCTTTGTCATTACACTGATTACCGGACTGGTGTTATGGTGGCCGAAAAAATGGACCACTTCCACCCGCAGGCAAAGCTTTTTTGTCAGGACAAAAGCTACCATCAAACGACTCAACTATGATCTCCATAATGTACTCGGGTTTTATGCTATAAGCATAGCCCTGGTCCTCGCACTGACGGGGATGGTATTCGGTATGGAATGGTTCAGCAAAACCGTCTACTGGACCGCATCCGGTGGCCAGGAGAAAAGTTTCTCCCGGGTGAGTTCAGATACCACACTGGTAGCGATTGATCCGGCGAGGGAGGAAGACCGCTTGTTTGCCAGCCTCAACAGGGCTGACACGGATTTTGGGGAAAACATGATCACTATCGGTTATCCGTTTGGCAAGGCCGGGACCTGGAGCGTGGCAGTAAATCCCGATATGGGCAAACGATTCAGGGAACAACGGAGTTATTACGAACAAAAAAGCCTGCGGCTCCTGAAAAAAGATCCCGCATTTTCCGAAGGGAATGGCGGGGATAAATTATCCCGGCTCAACTATGATCTTCACGTAGGTGCGATAGGTGGGATCACTACCAAGATAATCGCGTTCCTTGCCTGTATCATTTCGGCAAGTTTGCCGGTGACCGGGTTTGTTATCTGGTTTGGGAAAAAAAGGAAGCAAAAGAAAAAGTCGGTCGTTCGCCGTGCTGCTGTGACAATCAACACTCCTGCAGGGTCATATACCACAGTGCCGGGGGAAAGACAGTAAGAGTTGCGTCACCGGTTCTTTATCGGCAGGGTAAAGGAGAAGGTAGAACCACTGGGCGAGGATTCTTCAATCCACAGGCTTCCGCCGTGGTTGCGGATGATCTGGTCGCAGATATACAATCCCATCCCGATTCCCGGATACCGGTTCTGGATGTCCCGTGCCCGGAAAAAGCGTTGGAAAATATATGGCTGGTCTTCCGGTTTTATTCCCTGTCCATTATCGGTAATTGAAAACTTTACAAAATCCCCGACCCTACCCAGCTGGATATGCAGCGGGCTGCCGGCGGCAGAATATTTAGCCGAGTTGGAGAGCAGGTTATCTATCACCTGCCGGATATGGATCGTGTCAATTGTCAGGCTACAGCCGGTGGCACCTGACACGGTCGGTTTTTGATCCGGGAAAGTGTCCGCGAAGTCGGCCGCTGCAATCTCCACAAGCTGGTCAAAAGCGGTTAAAGTAAATTCAAGGCGGATACCTCCGTGTTCTATACGGGTGACATCGAGCAACTCAGCTACGAGGTGATTCAACCGGTCAATCGAATTCATTGTTTTGTCAAGTACTCCCGAAAGTGCTGAGGGTGGCTGGGCAGCCAGCATCTGTCTGGCGATGTACACGTATCCCTTGATTGCCGTGAGTGGTGTTTTAAGTTCATGGCTGGCAATGGCAAGGAAATCATCTTTTCGCAATTCCAGTATCCGGCGTTCGGTAATATCTTCTATTGCCATCAGGATCCGGTCCTTGTACCTGCCTTCGGATTCCACCTGGTAGGCATTCAGCAGCATGAGCTTTTTGCCGATATACGGAAAGTCGTGATCCACTTCATAGTCCAGGACAGGGTTCGACGTTGGCAGGATCTGGTCGAGTAACAATTTGAGCTCGTCAATATTCCACTGGCCATTGCCAAGTTCAAACAGTGATTTGCCCATGGTCTCTCCCGCCGATACCTTGAATGTTTTCCTGAAATGCTGGTTTGCCCCGAGAATCTTATACTCTGGCGAAAGCACCACTATACTTTGGCGGATCGTTTCAACGATACTGGACAGGTATTCATCATTTTCCTCCAGGATCTCATTTTTATTGCGGATCTCACGGTTGAGCATGTCCGATGTGGCCTTTAGCATGTCTTCATCTTTTTTCTGGAGGGTGATATCATGCTGGATCCCGATATAATGGGTAACGTTTCCGTCGTTATCCCATATCGGGGAAATATGCACTTCATTGTGAAACAGCGTTCCGTCTTTCGTATAGTTCCGGATCCGGACACGGCAGGAGCTGTCTGCCTCCAAGGCGGTCCGGATTTCGGTCCGGGCCCTCTGATCGCGATCGCCCTGCTGGAGCAGCCGGCAATTATGTCCGATTACCTCTTCGCGTTTGTATCCGGTCATCCGCTCGAACGTATCATTACAAAATATGATGGGGTTGTCGTGTTGGGTATTGTCCGTTATGATGACTCCGGCACTGCTCGAGTTAAGTGCCGAACGGAAAAGCGCATGTTCCCGCCGGATAAAATTGAACTGGTCGTTATCAGTGTGCTCGTGGTTTTTCATGCAACAGGATTATTAGGATCCGTCCAGGGGATGTGGGGAATTGAATATTTATTGCTTTCTGGGTTCAATTATGGTGCTGGATTGTGTCGCGCCTCTGGCGACAGGATTTGGCGCATATCAACGGGAAAAGCTGACCCATTTATGTATATCCCGCTCCCGGTCGGCACCCTACGCCTGCCTTGCGGCTTTTTTGTGCCTCAACGATCGCCTATCTTTACGGGCGCCAACCATCAACCAATGAAACAAATCCTCATCCTCGGTGCCAATTCCGATGTGGCAAAACAGGCCGCAAGGCTTTACTATGCTTCGGGAGCGGGGATCACGCTTGCATCGAGAAGCATTGACGAACTGGCATCGTTTTCAACCCGTGAGGGCTTTGATCCGCAGCGGGTGCATGTGGTTTTTTTCGATGCAGAAGCATTTACTACGCATGCTGGTTTTTACAGGTCGCTTCCCCACAAACCCAGCACGGTACTTTATGCCGCCGGTTTCCAGGTTGAAAATGACCGGGCACTGGTTGATTGGGATTCCACTTACCGGATGATGAACGTGCTGTATGCGGGCGCCGTGTCGATCCTGAATATTATCGCGATGGACCCATCCAATACCCGCTTGGAACGGATTATTGGATTATCATCCCTGTCCGGTGTTCGTGGACGAAAAAGTAATTTTATTTACGGCAGTACCAAGTCGGCGTTTACCCAATACCTTGCGGGCCTTCGCCAATATCTCCAACCCCGTAAAATTGTGGTAAACGTGGTAGTGGCTGGTTATATCCGCAGCAAGATGACTGCACACCTGAGCCTTCCTGAATCATTACTGCTCGAACCTGCATTCGTGGCGCAGAAAGTGGTGCACGCGGGATCCGGTTTTTCAATTGTGCCCGGGTTCAAGTGGAAAATCATCTACCAGATACTCAAACGGTTACCCGAGCGTCTGGTGGCAAAACTACCCTGACTGCTGCCCTGGATCCCGGTTTGCGGGCTG
>SEAD01000198.1 GCA_004173355.1 Chitinophagaceae bacterium
AAAAAGCAGGGATCCTGTTACAGATCCCTGCTTTCTTTTACCGCTGGTGTCAAACCTTATCCAGCAATCCCATTGTCTTCATTGCCTGGCACCGCGGTTATCATTCAGGTTCTTTACTGTATCACACCACATCCGATCCTTGAACCGGCATTACCGGTTGGCTGGGTCTTGTAGTCATCCACACCTCCATGCACAATCAGTGCCTTGCCCAGGATATTCATATCCGGTTTGCCACCGAGCGTCCAGAGATCCGTTTCCACTTTCAGTGTGCCTTTCCCTTTGCCATCCAGTTTCACATTGCCGATATCCCCGCGATGGAATGGCGCGGTACCCCATTTACCATGATCTTCCTTGGTTGGGTTCCAGTGACCATGGGAGGATTTACCGTTGTCTCCGCAATCGCCATGCTCATGCAGGTGAACCGCTACTGATTGATTGGCTTTCATCGGCACGGTGATTTCAAACTCCATTTTTACCTTGCCATTGGACGACGTGAATTTTGCCATGCCCGTAACTGCGGTATCGGGGTATGTGCCCGTGATATTTACCATCGCAGACTCCACCATTGGTACGCTTGCTGTATCTGCCGCAGTGGTCGTGTGGCCGGGCATTGAATCCATCGGCGGACCAACTACCGCGGTAGTATCACCGTCCATTTTTTTATCTCCTTCGTTATTACAGGCTGTTAAAAGCAGGCCCGCGAATCCGGCAAGGATGAATCCCTTGGCGAGACCGCTTAAATAATTCTTTTTCATACTGATCATTTTGGGTTTTGTTTGACCATACTGCGGCAAAAATCCTACCCGGTTCGTAATCAGGTGAAATCAATGGGTTAGGCGGGGAGCACGGGTAGGAATGTCCACAAAAAAAACAGGAACCCGTAATGGATTCCTGTTTCTGCTGTTGCGAAGGGGAGGATCGAACTCCCGACCTTCGGGTTATGAGCCCGACGAGCTACCGCTGCTCTACCTCGCGATGCAAAGATAACATGATGAGGTACACGAGCCAAATGAAATGACAGGAAATTATTCCAACACCCGTCAGGCCCACCCGTAAAACCGCACCAGGAGCGGGCTGCAGCAAATAAAAAACCCGCAGGTAAAACCTGCGGGTCGCAATATTTTTCCAATGAGCGGATTATGATTTACGCTGGACGCTGCTCGCACCGCTGGTCTTGAGGTCGCGGACCACACCAGCTCCTTTGTAATCGATATCACTTGCCCCGCTTGCATTTACATTGAGTTCCTTATTCACCGTGATTTTAATATCACTGGCGCCGGACGCTTTGGCATCGCAGAATTCAGTCACCAGTTCAAAGCCCTTGAAACTGCTTGCGCCGCTTGATTCGATATTGAGCTGGCCCACCGTACCGCTGAGCGTCAGGTCTGACGCACCGCTCTGGTCAATTTCCATTTTTGATACCGTTACCTTTCCTTTCAGGTCACTGGCGCCGGATAAAACCAGTTTGAGATCGTTCAGTTTGATATTCCCTTCCAGGTACACATCGCAGGCGCCGCTCACATCCAGCTTATTGATATCCCTGAAAGAAATATAGGCTTTCAGTTTCATCTTGCCGGTGTTCCAGTTTTTCATCCCGCTTCCGTCATACCATACCCTCAGCGTGCCACCACTCACTTCGGTCTTGATATTCTCCAGGTATTTTGTATCGGTGGCACTTACCGCCAGTCCTTCCTCCCCCTGTGTGATATACACATCAAAGGCACTGGAAAGTTTGATGGCGGTGAAACCTTTTGCCTCGCGCACCTGTGCGTTCGGATCACTGATTGTTTTCTGGGCATATGTGCCGGCCAGCGCGAAAACCGCAACCAGGGCAAGTATTATTTTCTTCATAATCTGATGGTTTATTAGTGGTACGAGCCGCGAAACTAAAAAGTTACAGAATCGCAAAAAAAATTACATTTGCGCCCAGCTCTTATTAATTGAAAGCTTTAAGCTTCAGCGTTTCCCGGGGTGTTTGAGCCTTAACAACCAGCATTTTAGCTGGAAGGCCCGATCTGAGATCATACCCGTTTAACCTGATCAGGGTAATGCCTGCGCAGGGAAGGAGGTCAGTATTATGCCCTTTCTCCACAGCATTTCCCTCTCATTTTTAACCTTTAAAAAAAGAAAAATGAAGAGGATTGCGTTAACCGGCTGTCTGTTTATGACAGCCATCGCCACCTTTGCACAGACCACGACAGACAGCATCTATGCCCTTACCCCGGTGGAAGTACGTTCCATCCGCGCCGGTGAGAAAGCACCGTTTGCCAAAACCAATCTTGGCAAATCAGAAATCAGGAAACTCAACATCGGGCAGGATATCCCCTTCCTGCTCAACATGACCCCGTCGGTAGTAGTCAATTCCGATGCGGGGGCTGGGGTTGGTTACACCGGACTCCGGATCCGAGGAACGGACGCCACCCGTATCAACATCACGGTAAACGGCATCCCGTTCAACGACGCCGAAAGCCAGGGAAGTTTTTTTGTAAACATGCCCGATATCGTGTCATCGGTCAACAGCATCCAGGTGCAGCGCGGCGTGGGCACTTCGTCCAACGGTACCGGCGCTTTCGGCGCTACGGTCAGTCTGTCCACCAACGAGACAAACCGTTTACCCTATGCGGAACTGAACAATAGTTTCGGTTCTTTCAGCACCTGGAAAAATACCGTGAAAGCAGGCACCGGACTGATCGATGGTCATTTCACCGTAGATGCCCGGCTGAGCCGCATTTCGAGTGATGGCTTTATCGACCGCGCCAGCAGCGACCTCCAGGCATTTTATCTTTCCGGTGCATGGCTGACGGGAAAATCCACGCTCCGCTTCAATGTATTTTCAGGAAAAGAAAAAACCTTCCAGGCATGGAACGGGGTGCCGGAAGCAAAACTGAAAGGCGACAATGATGCACTGCTGACGCACTATTACAACAACCTGGGTTCGATCTATCATACCCCGGAAGATTCGGCCAACCTGTTTTCCTCCAATAAAAACAAGTATAACCTGCCGCTGTATAAAAACGAAACGGACAATTACCGGCAGACCCACTACCAGCTGTTCTACGACCTCAAAGTAAACGACCGGCTGAGCGTCAACCTGGGAACCTTCCTTACCCGCGGACTTGGTTACTACGAAAACTACAAGTATGGAGAAGACTTCGCGGATTATGGTTTACCCGACCTTTCCATTGACGGGACTCCCGTGACCAGTACCGACCTGGTGCGGCAGAAATGGCTGGACAACTATTTCTACGGACAGATTGCATCATTGCAATACCGGAGTGATAAGGACCAGCTTGCGCTGGGTGGTGGATGGACCAGCTATGACGGGGATCACTACGGCATTGTTACCTGGGCGAAATACGGGTTCAGCAAGGACCAGCACTATTACGACAATACCGCCCGGAAAAACGACCTGAATATCTATGCCAAATGGCAGCACCAGCTGAATGCGGCATGGTCATTCTTTGCAGACCTGCAATACCGCCGGGTGAAACACACCATGGATGGTTTTGAAGACAACCCCACACTGGCCATTAACCGGTCTTTTGACTTTGTAAACCCAAAGGCAGGTATCACCTATACACGGAACGGATGGCAGGCATTTATCAGTTATGCTCGGGCCAGTAAGGAACCCAACCGCGCCGATTTCGAAGCGGGCCTGGTCAACCAGCCGCAGAAAGAAACCCTGCACGACTTTGAAGGATCGGTTGAAAAGAGATGGACAAAGGCACAACTGGGACTGACCCTGTACTACATGCATTATACCGACCAGCTTGTACTGACCGGTAAAGTAAATGATGTGGGCGCCTACACACGGGTGAACGTGCCCAGCAGTTACCGATCCGGGATCGAACTCCAGGGGGCTTATTTCTTTAGCAATAAGGTAAACATCAGTGGCAACCTGACTTTAAGCCGCAACAAAGTGAAAGCGTTTACTGAATTCCTTGACGAATACAATGCAGACTTCGACTGGATCGGCCAGTACACCGTAGATCACCGCAATACCGATATCGCATTCTCCCCTTCCACTACCGGGGCGGCGATGCTCAATATCCTGCCTGTAAAAAACCTCGAACTCAGCTTCATCAGCAAGTACGTGGGCAAACAATACCTCGACAACACGGAAAGCAACAGCAAAAAACTGGATGCATTTTACACCCAGGATGTACGGCTGGGTTATACCTTCTCCAGGAAGATTTTTAATGAATGGTCCGTTGTAGCCCAGGTCAACAATGTATTCAATAAACAATACCAGCCCAATGGTTACACCTACGGCTATATATATGACGGATCACTGACCACTGAGAACTTTTACTTCCCGATGGCGGGTACAAACTATATGCTGAGCCTCAACATCCGGCTCTGACCGGCCGCAGGCAGCACATCACACAAAAAAAACCATCCCAGGATTGTCCGGGATGGTTTTTTTATGTCCTCATAAAACAGGACAAAAATCATTTCACAAACTTATCCTGCCAGTTCAGCATACCACCCACCAGGTTTTTGGTATTGCTGAAACCCAGTGTATCAAGGATGAGGCAGGCCTGTCCGCTACGGTTACCGCTGCGGCAGTAAACGATCAGTTCCTCGTCTTTGAACTTCTCCAGTTCATCCACCTGCATGGTCTGCACTTTGCCAAGCGGCACCAGTTCACCACCGATATTGAAATCGGCGTGTTCATGCGGTTCGCGTACATCAACGATATTGATTTTTTCACCGGCATCAATACGTGCCTTTAATTCTTCTGCTGTGATAGTCTGCATAAAATATGTTGGTTTATTGTTCTTCCTCGTCAGTTGGTGGTGGCGGCGGGTTGAGCTCTGGCTTCTCCAGCTGCAGCCAGATATCCACCAGCTGCCCTGAACGGATCCTGTTGTATCGACCCTGGTCATCGCGCTGGTCAGGACGTTGCCGTCCGATAAATGCGTTGCAGGTATCACTCACCGATTCGGATAATGCCATAACGGATCCGATCCCGATGCCAGAGGCACCCAGTACATTCCTTGCTTCGCAGTATGTCAGTCCCACGAGGTTTGGCACCAGGATCTGCCGGTCTCCCACCCCATCCCCAAGCACCAGCGAAATACTGCTGCCCATCTGGAGTTTCGTACCTGCTGAAATGCCCTTGCCATTGTATCGTTGTTCCAGCACGGCATTCCGCGCAAAATCCGGTTTGAAGCTCGTATCACCCACACGGAGGTTGGAATTTTTCAGGGCCATTTCCGCGCTGCGGTAACTATAACCCACCAGGTTCGGCATCTCCACCATCGGTGGCACCGAGCGGTTGATCGTCAGGAACACGGTGCGGTTTATTTTTACACTTTCGTCCGATTCAGGAACCTGTTTCAGTACACGCATCGGTTTGGCCGTATCTACATAGATGGAATCCTGGATCTCGACTTCAAAACCGGCATCCTTCAGCATCTTTTTGGCCTCTTCAAATGTTTTGCCCGTTACCTGTGGTACACTCTTCGACTGTCCATGATGGGTAAGCAGGTTGAGCGAAAAGACAAAAATGAAAAAGAGGACGAGGGCCAGGACGATCCCGGCGAGGATGTTGATCCAGATTGATTTCCCCGTGATGAATTTAAACAATGTATATGTTTTTCGTGATGGATTCCTGTTAATCAGGACACTAACGCTTCTTCAACAAGTTTGGTATAAAACTCCTTCAGTGTCCAGCCAAGCACCTGCACCTGCTGGGGAACAATACTCGCGGCACTCTGCCCGGGAATGGTATTGATCTCGAGCATAAAGGGATTCCCCGTTTCTTCATTGTAAATAAAATCAATCCGCACCACACCCCGGAGATTGAAGACCTCGTAGATCTTTTTCGCCGCGGCCCGTATTTTCTCCGCAATGGACGTGTCAACTACCGCAGGGGTTGTCTCGTCTGATTTTCCCTGGTATTTCGCCTCAAAATCAAAAAATGCCTTATCGGTATGTGCCTTCACCTCGGTGAGCGGCAACACGGTGATCTCCCCTTTTGAACTGAATACACCCACGGTAAACTCCCGGCCATGGATCATTTCTTCCACCAGCACCTGGTTGTCCTCTGCAAAAGCCTTGTCGATAGCGGCCTGCAACGCAGCTGGTTCATCTACCTTACTCATGCCGATACTGGAGCCTCCATTGTTTGGTTTTACAAAAACCGGAAACTTCACCGCCGCCGCCACTTCCTCCGCCGGCAGGGGACTATGGGAAAAGAGATGGAGCGAATTGGCAACAGAAATGCCGGCCATTTTCGCTACGGCAACCGCATACCTTTTATTAAATGTAATAGCCGAGGAGGCCGCATCGCAACTGGTATACGGGATTTTCAGCGTATCAAAATATCCCTGCAGTTTGCCATCCTCGCCCGGGGTTCCATGCATGGCAATGAATACCGCATCAAAATTCACCTTGCGTCCGTCAGCAAGGAGTGAAAAATCATTTTTATCAACCACAGTCTGCTGGCCGCTTTCGGTCTGGTAAAACCAGCCGTTACTGTTGATATCGATCCGGTATACATTATAAACTGCCGGGTCGAGGTTGGCTCCAATGGTATCCGCCGTGCGGTATGAAAT
>SEAD01000330.1 GCA_004173355.1 Chitinophagaceae bacterium
CTGGCCCTGCCATGCGGTGGGCCAGGAAGCGATTGCGCGTTCACGGATGGTCTTGGTGTCGTCTGGTACCATACTTTTTTCGGTCACCTCGTATACTTTCCCCAGGCCATGGCAGTTTTGACAGGCACCTTCTGGCGTATTGGGGGAAAAGCCTTCGGCATAGATGATGCCCTGACCGCTTGGATAGTCGCCGGCCCTGGAATAGAGCATCCTCAGCAGGTTTGAGAGGGTGGTCACGCTGCCCACGCTCGAGCGGGTAGATGTTCCGCCTCGCTGCTGTTGTAGGGCTACTGCCGGGGGAAGCCCGGTAATGCTGTCCACCTCTGGAATGGACATCTGGTTGAAAAGCCGCCGTGCATAGGGCGAAACCGATTCCAGGTACCTGCGCTGGGCCTCGGCATAGAGCGTGCCAAAGGCGAGCGAGGATTTTCCAGATCCCGATACCCCGGTAAAGACTACGAGCTGGTCGCGCGGGATTTCAAGGTCAATGTTTTTCAGGTTATGTTCCCTGGCACCCTTGATGATGATATTAGCTGAACTTTTAGGTGATGGCATACATTTGGAACAATCTAAGTGGTTTTCTGGTTTCACATTTCAAGGAACTTTATGAGGGCAATGTTGTTTATTAGCTTAGCTAACAATTGAGCAGGGATAGATCCGGAAGCACCGATCCAGAAAGATGGTGCCAACTGGGAAGAAAACCAGCGTATCTAGGAGGAAGGCAATCAGCTAGATCCCAAGACATTAAATAAAATTGATTTACCTATGAAGAAAATATTGATGATCCTTACCTCGCACAGTGCGATGGAGGATACCGACAGCAAGACCGGCGTTTGGCTTGGTGAATTTACCGATCCCTATTATGAATTCATTGACCAAGGCTATCAGGTCACTTTGGCCAGCCCAATGGGGGGCAGGCCCCCGGTAGATCCGATGAGCGAGCTGACCGAGAACATTACCGGCTCGAACCGTCGGTTTCAAGATGACCAGGCCGCAAAGAACGCCTTTGATAATACCCAAAGCCTGACAGGCCTAGTTGCCGAAGAATTTGATGCGCTATTCTATCCTGGAGGACATGGTCCGATCTGGGATCTGGCCAGCAGCCAGGTGAGCGGGCAGCTGATCCTGGATTTTATGGATAAGGGCAAACCTTTGGGAGCGGTTTGCCACGGCCCGGCGGCGCTGATCTCATCAGCTGAACTTCGTCCGGGATTTTTGCAGGGCAAAGTGGTTTCTGCATTCAGCAATGCAGAGGAGGTGTTGACCGGGCGCAGCGGGAATGTTCCCTATAAACTTCAGAGCAGGCTGCAAGAGCTGGGTGCGGAAGTAAAAACGGCGCTGGTCCCTTTCACTTCCCATGTGGAG
>SEAD01000064.1 GCA_004173355.1 Chitinophagaceae bacterium
TATGTTAAAAAACTTTATCTACCCCGTCCGTTTATATTTTAAGCGTGTCTTCGACCGTTTAAACAATCCTGGCTATAAAAAAAATGTCTTACAGGCGATACCTTTCTGGATAGCGTCTGTGATTACCGGACTGATTGCTGTTATTTATACGAAGCTCTTTCTTATAGCTGAATCGTTTACGCACTATTTGTATCAGCACTATGCCTGGGCTTTATTTCTGCTCATGCCGGTCTGCTTCATCTTTGCCTGGTGGCTGGTGTTGCGATTCGCGCCGTACTCGAAAGGAAGCGGGATTCCTCAGGTAGTCGCGGCTATACAAATCACCGGCCCGAAGACTGATAAGCCAGTAGGCCGTTTGCTGAGCATGCGGGTGATGGTGGTAAAAATTGCATCTAGTCTTGTAATGGCAGCGGGTGGTGGCGCCATCGGCCGTGAAGGGCCTACCATCCAGATCGCAGCTTCAGTTTTTAAGCAGGTGAACGATTTGCTTCCAAAATGGTGGCCGAAGGTGGCTAAAAAAAATATGATCATTACTGGAGCCGCAGCCGGATTGGCGGCAGCTTTTAATACCCCTTTAGGCGGGATCGTTTTTGCCATTGAAGAACTCACAAAAACCCATTTCAGTTACTTCAAGATGGCCATATTTTCCTCTGTGATCATTGCCGGGTTAACTGCCCAGGGGATACTGGGACCGTATCTTTACCTCGGTTATCCTAAGATTGCGGATCTGTCGGGATATATTTTCTTAGGGGTCGTGCTGGTAGCGGTCATTGCCGGTCTGCTGGGGAGCGGGATGTCAAAAATCATCCTTGCCCTGCTGAAATGGAAGTCGGGTTTTAAGTTTACGCATCAGCACTTGCTTTACATCGGCTGCTGTGCCCTGGTCTTAGGGACATTGGCGACGTTTATCAGCTATGATGTACTGGGCTCTGGAAAAGACATCATGGAAACAACGTTATTTTCAGACGATAAATACGTCAGCTGGTATACCCCTTTACTGAGGATTGTCGGACCAATATTGTCTTTTACTACAGGTGGAGCGGGCGGAATTTTTGCACCTGCCCTGGCATCAGGCGCGACAGTTGGATCGGTCGTTTCCGGCTGGTTTCAGCTTTCTGAAGCCAATACGAATTTGCTGATCCTTTCCGGTATGGTTGCTTTTCTGACTGGCGTTACCAGGTCGCCGTTTACCTCTGCAATCCTGGTTTTGGAGATGACCGATCGGCACAGTGTGATCTTTCACTTGATTCTAGCTGGAATGATTGCCAGTGTTGTTTCGATTTTGATAGACAAGCATTCCTTTTATGATCATCTAAAGATCCGGTACCTGAAGGAACTGGAGGCGGAAGAATCCGACGGAAATGAGGGAAGCAGATCCGCTTAGCCACCCAAGTTTACCTTACTAGTGAACTCCCAACCGCTCTCATCATCTGGATCCGTAATACCAGAACGCTTCTCCTTTATCACATCCGAAAACCGATCTGGTGGCTACTTTGCCCCGCAACGAGGCGTTCTGTTTTAGTGAAATACGCAAGTGATGGCATATTGGCACTTCAATCAAAAACTGCAATTGTTTTGTCAAAATATCTATTTATAGGATTAGTGTTATGAGGTACATTTGATATGCTGATAAATAAGACGGCATAAGAAAGTTGCAATGGTAAGTAGTGTATAATATGAATAAAGGGGCAAGAGCTAAGGTTGGATTATTTGGGGTCGGCCTTGAGACTTATTGGAAGCAGTTCGATGGACTCAAAGAACGTTTGATGGGCTATCTGGAAGAACTCGCGGAACAATTAACAACATTGCATGCCGAGGTTTTCAATGAAGGTTTAATAGATACGCCTGAAAAAGCATTTGCAGCCGGAAGGATGTTCCGGCAGAATGAGGTCGATATCATTTTCCTGTATGTTACAACTTATGCGGTATCGTCGACGGTGCTGCCTGTGGTACAAAGGGCAAAGGTGCCTGTGATCGTGCTGAATCTATCCCCTGAAGCCACTATCAATTATGCGGAGTTTAACCGTATGAAGGATCGCACAAAGATGACCGGTGAATGGCTGGCCTATTGTTCGGCCTGTCCCGTTCCGGAAATAGCCAGTGTCTTCAAACAGGCCAGGATCCCATTTTACCAGGTAACCGGTGTGCTGGATGATGAAGTGGGGGTATGGAAAGAAGTAGGTGACTGGATAGATGCCGCCAGGGTAGCATTTACGATGTATAATAACCGCCTGGGACTGATGGGTAACTATTATGGTGGTATGCTGGATATTTATTCCAACCTGACGCTTCATTGTGCCGGGTTTGGCGGTCATATAGAGATTATCGAGGCAGATGAACTGGCTGCATTGCGCGGGCAGGTAACGGAGCAGGAAATAAAAGACCGCATGGCCGTTTTTTATGAATCGTTTGAAATACAGCAGGACTGCGCCCCGGAAGAGCTGGCGCGTGCAGCACGTACCTCCGTGGCGCTGGATATACTGGTGGACCGTCACCAGCTGGGATCGATGGCCTATTACCATAAGGGTACGGGAAATGAAGCGAATGAGGATACCATGAGTTCGGTGATTCTGGGTAATACATTATTGACGGCAAGGGGTGTACCTGTTGCCGGTGAGTATGAAGTGAAAAATGCCCAGGCAATGAAAATAATGGATTCATTTGGCGCCGGCGGGTCGTTTACCGAGTACTATGCCATGGATTACAAGGATGATGTGGTGCTGATGGGGCATGACGGACCGGGGCATATCAGGATAGCTCAGGGCAAGACAAAAGTGCGTCCGCTGTATGTTTACCATGGTAAAGTAGGTAAAGGCCTGTCGGTGGAGATGTCAGTAAAGAATGGTCCGGTCACATTATTGTCCGTGGTTGAGCAAAACAATGGAACCCTGATGCTGCTTTGTGCGGAGGGGGAGTCGGTGGCAGGTCCGATACTGGAGATCGGGAACACCAATAGCCGTTACCGTTTTTCGGTGGGTGCGAAAAAGTTTGTGGAAGACTGGAACAATGAAGGTCCTGCACATCATTGTGCCGTTGGCGTTGGGCATATTGCGTCGAAAATTAAAAAGCTGGGCCGGTTGCTCAACATGGATGTGGTGCAGGTCTGTTAAATAAGTATTTGCCTTATGAGATGTCTGTTTGTTATCGCCGTTGTTTTTTTTATGGTATATGGCTGCAGTCCGGGGAAGTTGTATGCACCCGTGGTGGTGAATGATCCCGAACCATTGTGGCTCGACACATTCCGTTCACCAGGCAGTATGCAGTTGTCGGTATACTGGTACTGGATTTCGGATAATATATCTAAGGAAGGGGTGGAGAAAGATCTTGAGGCAATGAAACGGGTAGGCATCAACCGCGCATTTATGTCCAATATTGACGGGGGAGGTCCTGTTGGCAAGGTTCGTATTTTCTCCGACGAATGGTGGAGCATCCTGCATGCTGCATTAAAAAAGGCGACCGAACTGGATATTGAAATCGGATTGTTTAATAGTCCCGGCTGGAGCCAGTCCGGCGGCCCCTGGATCAGTGCCGACCGGTCAATGCGTTATCTCGCCTCGGTGGATACCGTGGTGAATGGCCCCCTTCTTTTCCAGTCAAAACTCCCCGCTATTGATACTCCATTTCAGGATTATAAAGTGCTGGCTTTCCCTGCCGGTAAAAATAAATCTGCGGGTACGGTGCTGTTTGCCGACAAGCGGGAGAAGCAACCACTGGTTGTGAGCGTCCCGGTAACAGGAAACAAGCCGATGCGAAGCCTGGTGATGAAGGCTGACCATACCATCAACACTACCGCAAAACTCTATTACGAAAAAGACGGGCAGTATGTGTTTGTGCGCACGATTGAATTTGATCGCAGCAACCTGCAGCTGAATGTGGGGTTTGACCCGCTGGCGCCGGTGGTGATCTCGCTTCCCGGTGTTGTTACAAAAGGGTATCGCATTGAGTTTGCAGAACCCGGCCAGGCTAAAATCCGTATCGCGGTATCATCCCAGCCGATGGTGGAGCGGTTCCCGGAAAAGACGCTGGCCAAAATGTTCCAGACACCGCTTCCCTTCTGGGATAGTTATACCTGGGGACCCCAGCCAGTGGTGGATGACAGTAGCCTGCTGGTTCCTCCCACAGCAGTAAAGGATCTTACGGCTGAAAGCCGCGATGGTTTATTACGATGGAATGTGCCTGCGGGTGAATGGACCATCCGCAGGATGGTCATGCGATCCACGGGTGTGACCAATGGTCCGACCACCCCCGAAGGCACGGGGCTGGAGGTGGACAAACTCAACCGTGACCATGTCAGTTACCACTTCAATTCATTTATCGGTGAGATCCTGAAACGGATACCTGCTGCCGACCGCAGATCATTCCGTGTAGTGGTGGCGGACAGTTATGAAACCGGTGGGCAGAACTGGACTGATGATATGCAGCCCCGGTTCATCCGGCAATATGGCTACGATCCTGTTCCCTTCCTGCCTGCAGTACACGGCATCGTTGTAGGCAGCCAGGACATGAGTGACCGTTTCCTGCGCGACCTCCGGCAGCTGGTGTCAGATCGGGTGGCATACGATTATGTTGGTGGGCTTCGGGATGAAGCACACAAACACGGACTTACTACCTGGCTGGAGAATTACGGCCACTGGGGTTTCCCATCAGAATTCCTGAAGTACGGCGGACAGAGTGACGAGATTGGCGGGGAGTTCTGGAACGAGGGCACGCTTGGCAATATTGAGTGCCGCGCCGCTTCGTCGGCCGCGCATATTTACGGGAAGACACAGGTTTCCGCTGAATCATTTACCAGTGGCGGTGCACCATTCCATCGCGTGCCATCGATGTTGAAGAAACGCGGCGACTGGTCATTTACCGAAGGGATCAACAAAACATTGCTGCATGTGTACATCCAGCAGCCGGATGAGCGTACGCCGGGTATGAACGCCTGGTTCGGCACAGAGTTTAACCGTCACAATACCTGGTTTGAGATGGGTAAGGCCTACTTCGATTACCTCAAGCGTTGCAATTTTTTACTGCAGCAGGGAAAGCCCGTCAATGATGTGGCCTACTTTATCGGGGAAGATGCGCCGATCATGACCGGTGTCACAGAACCCGCGCTGCCGGCTGGTTTCCAGTTTGATTATATCAATGCCGAAGTATTGCTCCGGCGGCTGACGGTACGTGATGGCAGGCTTGTGCTACCGGATGGCATGAGTTACCGTGTATTGGTAATCCCCCCGGTAAAATCAATGAGCCCGGAAGTACTTGAAAAAATAGACAGCCTTGTCAACGCGGGTGCCATTGTGTATGGCAATCCGCCGAAGCTGGCACCCGGACTTGCGGGTTATCCTGGCTCACAGCAGCGGCTCCAGGCACTCGCCCGCGGATTATGGGGTGATGTGGATGGGGTGAAAATAAAATCACGGCAGGTGGGCAAGGGCCAGATTGTATCGGGAGCGTCGATGGACGAACTGCTGGCACTGGCCGGACTGGTTCCGGATTTCAACCGGCATACGAATGCCCCTATCCTGTACACCCACCGGAAGACCGCTCGGGATGAATATTATTTTGTCAGTAACCAGTCGGATAGTGTGGTACGGTTTACACCTTGCTTCCGAGATGGCAAAGGGCAGCCCTGGTTGCTGGATGCCACAACCGGCACACGCAGGAAATTGCCGGGGTATACCGCCGGCGCAGATGGTATATCCGTAAACCTGAAGCTGGAAAAAAACGAAAGTTATTTTATCGTGTTTGACAAAGAGGTGGAGCCTGTTTATTCCGGCGCGGATAATTTCCCTGAACCGGCAAAAACGGAAGAACTGAAAACCACCTGGACGGTACAGTTTGATGCCGTCCGTCGCGGACCGGCAACACCGGTCACGTTCAGCCAGCTCACTGACTGGAGCCTGCACAACAACGACAGCATAAAGTATTACTCGGGTAAGGCGGTGTACCGCGCGCGGGTTTATATCAGTTCCGTACCGACCGGTAGTCCGGTGTTACGGTTTGCCCCGGTAAACGGCATGGCGCTTATCAAACTGAATGGGGTGGAGCTGGGCACAATCTGGACGGAGCCCTATCGGATGAGTACCGGGACGCTGCTGAAAAAAGGATGGAACGATCTCGAAATCGAAGTGGTCAACACCTGGGAGAACAGGTTGATCGGGGATAAAAAATTACCGGAAGCGCAACGCGGGACATATGTGGCCAATGCCAGTGTAGGGGATGGGCAGGCGTTGAGTCCATCCGGCCTGACCGGTAATATTGTATTGGAAATTTATCCGTTGGTGAAGTAAAAACCGGTCAGTCAATTTTGGCCTTTGATTCGTCCCTGATCATTTTTTCCAGCACCTTCTGGTCTATTTCCGATAGTCGTTTTATATAGAGGCAGCCGACTCCGGTCTTGTGTTTCCCGAGCTTCTTCAGTGACTCTTCGTGTTTCTGTAAGCCCGAGATCAGGTAGATGGAAAGATTTGCTTTCCTTGGTGAGAAGCCCATTTTCATCCAGTCCACCTCGCGGCCGGTAGCCGGGCTTTTATATCGTTTGTTACCAAAACCAATGATAGATGGACCCCACATTTTCGGGGGTTCGCCGGTTGCCTTTTCCATCATGTTGAGGATGGTATTTGAGTCCTCCTTTTGCTGTTCATCCGTGAGTTTGTCGAGGAAGCCGCGCACGCTGGCGTTTGTTTCGGTCGTCTTGATTTTTGCAGCTTTGGCCATTCTTTTTGTTTGGTATCAAGATATGGAAATTCCCGATTTCCCTTATACTACATATCTGGGGAATAAAACACGTTGAATTTATGCCCATCCGGATCGGCAAACCCAAAATTATATCCGCCCATATATTCTTCGGGCTGGATGAATACCGTGCCTCCCGCGCTGGTTATTTTTGAAGGCCACTGGTCAATCTCTTCGCGGCTCCCGGCAGAAATGGAAAACAGGATTTCATTCGCTGCCTGGGTGTCTGCGATCGGGGCTTTGATATTTTCCCCGAAACGATCCCGGCCAAAGAAGTTAATGATAAATCCCTTGTTGCCAATACTGAAACTGGCGATGCCTTCAGTGCCCGATTCGTTGTTATTGGTGAAGCCGATCGCTTCATAGAACCTCGTTGTCCTTTTAAGGTCTGCGCTGTACAGGTTCGCCCAGAATAAATTTGGTTTCATATTGTGCCTGTTAAAGGTTATCGATATTATGGTGCGTAATTACATCACCAGCCGCATCAAGTGGTGTGTAAGGATTATATGTTACTTCAAGGACATTATCCTCTGTATCGGCAAATGCAAAGTACAATGCACCAAATGGGGTAGTGGTTGGTGGCACGAGGATCCGCACGCCTTTACCTTTTAATTCATTATATGCCTTGTTTACTTCTTCCTCCGTGCTGACATTCTGTGAAAGGGTGATGGCGCGGAAACCCGAACCGTCAGGGCTCATGCCAACACCACCGGCAAGTGTCTTCCGGTCAAACAGGCTGAGAAGGATTCCGTTTAGTTTGAAAAACACGATGTCCTTGTTTTCGGCTTCCGGTTTCCATCCAAGGATGTCTTTGTAGAAGGCCTTTTGGGCGGTCATGTCATCGACCCCGATGGTAATTATGCTTAGGCGTGCGTCCATATGCGGCAGGTTATGGACGGACTGTTTCAAATTCCGCACCCAAAAATGCCTGCCGGGTGCAAAATTTATCAACCTTTTCTAATCCCGGCCTGGCAGGTGGGTGCTTAAATGGTGCTAACTTGCGGATTATCTTATACCAATAGCGGGTCACCGCAAGTAAAAAATAAATCGATGCCTTCAGGTTTCTTTGCGATTCTGGATGACATAGCGGCGTTAATGGATGATGTGGCAGTGAGTGCGAAGCTGGCTACGAGGAAAACGGCAGGCATCCTCGGGGATGACCTGGCGGTGAATGCGGAAAAGGCGACCGGGTTCCTGTCGGATCGCGAGTTGCCGGTGATCTGGGCGATCACAAAAGGTTCTTTCCTGAACAAAATAATCATCCTGCCAGCAGTCTTCCTGCTTGAGTACTTTTTGCCGCAGGCCATCATCTATATCCTGGTCGCTGGTGGCTTGTTCCTCGCGTATGAAGGGATGCACAAGATTTATGAATTCCTTTTTCACCGGAAGAAAAAACAACCGGAGGCCGTGAAGGAAGTAAAGCAACAGACCCCGGCAGATGAAAAGACGAAGATCCGTTCGGCCATCACCACTGATTTTATCCTTTCAGTTGAGATCGTGATTATCGCGCTGGGGACGGTGGTGGAAAAGGATATGACCACACAGATCCTTGCCGTGTCGTTTGTGGCAATCATTGCAACGGTCGGTGTCTATGGACTTGTGGCGCTGATTGTACGGATGGATGACGCCGGGTTTCGCCTGATCAAAAAAAGTAACGGGAAAGGTTTTTTTGCAGGGCTGGGACAATTCCTTGTGAAACTGCTGCCGAGGGTTATCCAGCTGCTGAGTGTGGTTGGTACGATTGCATTGCTGCTGGTGGCAGGTGGGATCTTCAATCACAATATCCATTATGTACACGAACTTGTCCCGGACTGGCCGCTTACGCTCAAGGAGCTGCTGCTGGGCATCGTTGCCGGTATAGTTGTGCTGGCAGCTGTGTCGGGAGTAGCGAAGTTGTTTAAATAGACCGGTTATTTTCCCAGCTGGTAATCAAAAGACATTTTTACCCATTTGCCATCCTTCTCCTGCTCTTCGAGCGTTACGCTTAAGGCTGTTGGCGAACGTCGGATGAAACCCATTTTCAGGGAGGCATTTCCAAAGAAGGCCTCGCTTTTTTTGAGGCTGACCAGCGGGTATTCCAGCGGTTTGTCTTTTTCCTCCCATCCAATGCTGCCGGGATTGAAATGGCGGAGTTTCAGCACCGGCACGCTGTCGGATTGTTCAATGAGCATAAACTCATAAAACACTGCCTTTCCATCTTTCACACAGCGGTAACTGCACATCATGTTGTTGCCCTGCGGTGCACTCCAGTTTTCTTCCATTTCCCCCCACTCGTGGGAAAGGACCCAGCGGCCACTGATAAAAGCCAGGTCTTTGATGTCCGCCTTTGCCAACTGTGCATTGGCGGTGCAACTGAAAAAAAATGCGGCAAGGATTAAAAATGTTTTCGCCATATCCCGGGTGATTTGTTGGTATACCCAAATATACGCATCGCGCAACTATCCCGCGAGAGCGAACCGCGACGGAATCACTGGTGCCGGATTATGGCTGCCGGCCCTGCCTGTCAGCCTGCGGGAAAACCCGGAGACTGGTATCATCAACTGTTGATCATTTCCCTGTTTTAAAGGTGATCTTTTTAAACAAGGACGAAACCGGCAAATCGGGTATGTGATTTGGAGCGGACCAGTACATGCCTGTCACTCCAACCACGTTGCCATCTGTTCCATTCACACTCCAGGATCACCGCGGTCTCCGCTTCTTCAGTTGTTTTTATTTGTATGTAATGCAGGGCATCCCTGCCGGATTCTCGCTCACGGTACTTACCGGTTATATGGCGGCTAATGGAATCCCGGCAGTCACGATCGGGAGTTTTATTGCTGTTGCAAGTATACCCTGGGCGTTTCAGTTTGTGTGGGGACCACTGATTGACCGGTTCCAGTTTTCGTCCATGGGTCACCGTAAACAATGGCTGGTACTGGCGCAATGCCTTTCCTTCCTCGCTTCACTTTCATTACTGATCGTCCGAGATCCATTGTATGACCTGCCACTGCTGGGTGCGTTGTTTTTCACCCACAGCCTGTTCGCGTCAATCCAGGATGCGGCCGCAGATGCAATGATTATTGATATTGTACCACCCCATGAGCGCGGAAGGGCAAATGGCCTGATGCGGGGAGGATTCCTTGCCGGCCTGGCCCTCGGATCGGCTGGATTGTCACTTGCTTTACATTCCATCGGCTTCAGGGGTGCTGTACTGTGCCAGTCTGCGGTGTTGCTGACGTTTACTGTCGTTACACTACTCCTGCGACTCCGCCCGATGGATGCGATCCTGCCCGGATTCAAACGGACCCCTGGAAGTTCCCGGCCGTCGCAGCCATCCCTGCGGGTTATTTTTTCAGGAATAGCAAAAGGCATATTCCGCCAGCCGGGATTTTCCTATTTCCTGCTGATCCTTCTTGTGTACACTGCATTCAGCGTTTTTATCAGGACGTATTCGTTTACGCTGATCCATGACCTCAACTGGTCCGACCAGCGGCTATCCATCCTGCAGGGGAGCTGGGGCACCATCCTGATGCTGGTAATAGTATTTGGAGGGGGTGCACTTGCAGACCGGCTGGGAGCGCTGCGCATCCAGCGGCTAGTCATGCTTGGCGTTGCGATTTTCCTGATCGGATTCAACCTGCTGTCCGCTTACTGGTCCGACGGGAATGTGGCTGCTACGGGGCTTGTGGTCTGGAACTTTGCAGACCCGCTGTTCAGTGTGGGCTGTTTTCCGATACTGATGGGCATGTGTGTGAAGCCGGCGGAAGGTTCCCAGTTCACTGCATACATGGCGCTGATCAATCTTTGTGATGTAACCGGCTCATGGATTGCCGGGCATATCATGGCGACCACTGCCCCTGCGAGGATTGGCCTCTGTTGTGGAGTGGTTATCCTGCTGGTCTGGATGGTATTTAAGAAATATTACCCGCGCGAAGGGGTGACGGTTGCGTGAGATTACTGCTCGTTTTCATAAAAAATCTTGTAGTACTTCCGTCCGTCGGGATCAATGCCCCGCTCGATCATGGTCTTATCCCCGTGAATATAAACATGGAAATTGTTATCCAGTTTGAGTACACTTTTGAATGCCCGCGCCTGTTTTTTAACAGCCGTGCTGGAAATCGAAAAGGAGTCTTCCATTTCCATCTCATTTTCTTTCCTGAATTTATCGTCGAAGTTGCGGAATGAATTGATCAGGTCTTCGTGATGGAACACTGCTTCCTCAAATTCTGCCTTATCGAATTCGCTATGGTTTTTGAAATAATCAATTGACCGGTTGAGTAGGTCAATCTGGTCGGTCCGTGTCATTTCGAATTCTTCCTTTACCTGGTCCGTCACGAACTTTTTGGCTATCGACAGGAATTGTTGGGTGTTATGGAAGGCATCACTACAGGGTTTGACATTGAGGAAACCATCTTTCCAGTAAATGGCATCACCGTTGTTTTTTGATTTATCGATGGCGCAGACGCGGAGACCATCTTCTTTTGCAAAATTAAAAATCAGGCAGGCTTTGTCGATTTTATCGACATTGATCCCGTCGTCATACCGCATTTCGAAACTCCGTTCCATGACCTGCATGAAGGGCTGCCTGGTTTCTGATTTGAAAACACCAATGGCATCGGTTTCCTGTCCGTCCACATTCATATTGGATATACGCACGACGAACAGATCGCCGGGTTTGATCTGCGGATGCACCGCTACCCCGAACAGGTGTCTGGCAATGGTCACCGATGTTTCATGGAAATCATTTTCACCGGTAAACACATCGAGCGCATAATTGTACATGGGATTCAGTTCAAACCGGTTGTCAGTGAAACTGAAAGAATACATTTCCGCTTCGCTGAAATGGGGGAGGAAATACCGCTCCAGCAACTCGCGCAGGCGCGGGTCGTCGAGATTAAGCGGTGCCTCAGAAAGGTCGAGTGTCCCTTCATTGGTATTATTGCCTACATGGTGTACGGAGACAGCCTCGAGGCTGGCGTTGCTGTGATCGATCATAGTGCGTAACCCTGATTACGGGTGCGCAAATATCGGGAATGTCCGGAGCAGTTCCGGGTCAGTCATGGATTTGTTGGGTGATTGTAACCTGCCTGTAAAAAAAACTAATGGGATTTTAATGTTTCCCGACCTCGTAAACCGGAGTTCCTGATCGCGGAAGCTCCTGATTTTCCCGGAAGATAGCTTCGCGCAAAATTTATCATATGAGGTACATATTGGTCCTTGTTACGCTCGCCCTTGGGCTCACCCTGCATGCGCAGAGCGGGACGCTGATTGGACAGGTAAAAACCAACGACGGGAAACCGGCAGAGTTCGTCAACATTACATTAAAAGGAAAGAACCGCGGTTCCGTTGCGGATAAAGATGGCAGGTATGCCATCCGGAACCTTCCGGCAGGTACGTATACTGCGGAGGCGTCATTTGCGGGTTTGAAAACGCAACAACAGACGGTGACCTTGACGGAGAATGCATCCGTTACCATTGACTTCACGCTGGAGGAAAATGCAAGTGAACTGCAGCAGGTGATTGTGTCATCCACCATGCGGAAATACAATGACGTAAAGACTGACCAGACCCTGCGCATCACCACACCCCTCCTTGAGCTGCCACAGAATGTACAGATCGTTTCCAAAGAAATGCTGAAGGACCAGCAGGTAACCAGCATGAGTGATGGACTGATCCGGAATGTGAGTGGTCTCACCCGGGTGGAACACTGGGCTGATCTTTACACAAATATTACCGCGAGAGGTACACAGATCCAGGCGTTACGGAATGGTTTCAACGTGGTGGCTTCTTATTGGGGGCCGCTCACGGAAGACATGAGTTTTGTGGACCATATCGAATTCGTAAAAGGTCCGGCCGGGTTCATGTTATCAAGCGGTAACCCCGGCGGGATGTACAATGTGGTCACCAAAAAACCGACAGGGCAAACCAAGGGAGAGCTCAGCCTGATGGGCGGGAGTTTTGACCTGTACCGCACATCACTTGACCTGGACGGCAAACTGAGCAAGGACGGGCGGCTCCTGTATCGCCTGAACCTCGCCGCACAAAATAAAAATTCTTTCCGTCCGAATGAGTTCAATGACCGTTATGTAGTGGCCCCGGTTATTTCCTACCAGCTGGATGAAAAAACCAAAGTTACCCTGGAGTATACCTACCAGCGGGCAAATATGAGTAATGTGGGTTCCTATTATGTGTTCTCACCGAACGGATATGCCGAACTGCCACGCGAATTCACAACGATGCCCGCAGGTCTTGAACCGACAAAAATCAACGACCACAGTGTTTTTGCAACGCTGAACCATGATATCAACAGCGACTGGAAGTTTACCGCGCAGGTTTCGCGTTTTGACTACAATGGAGCAGGGGCATCGGCATGGCCTTCCGCTGTAAATGCTGACTATACCATGATCCGCAACGTAGCCATCTGGGATGCAAAGAGCAGGATGACCATGGGCCAGGCTTTTGTAACTGGTAATTTAAAAACGGGTTCCGTGCAACACCGGCTCCTTGGCGGACTGGATGCGGCAAACAAACATTATATCGCTGACTGGGGACAGGCACATGATCTCGATACGGCAGGTGGCGAGTTTGATCTCCTGAACCCCAACCTCGGCGCGCCAAACAACGGGTATCCGAGATTTGATACAGACACGCCGCTTGAAGAGCGTGCCCAGCTGCAGGGCGGTATCATCGACCAGTCGTATGTATCGGGTTATGTGCAGGACGAACTCGGATTCCTGAACAATAAAATCCGCCTGACACTTGCCGGACGATTCACCCAGTTTGCACAGTCATACAATTCACCTGATGTGACTGCCAACAAATGGACCCCGCGTATCGGACTGAGTGTGTCGGTTGATAAATCAACTTCTGTTTACGGATTGTACGACCAGGCATTCACACCACAGACGGGGATCCTTTCCAATGGTGGCAGGGTGCGTCCGATCACGGGCAACAATATGGAAATCGGGATCAAGAAAGAACTGTTCAATGGCCAGTGGGGCACCAGCCTGACGGCTTACCGCATTATGACGGAGAACGAGCAGACTGCGGATCCCAACAGCCCGCCCACCCAGAATCTCAGCATCGAGCTGGGTAAAAAACGTGCGCAGGGTATTGAGTTTGACCTGCACGGCACACTGGCGCGCGGTCTCAACCTGGTGCTGAACTATGCCTATACGGAAGCCAAAGTAGTGGAAGTGGCGCAGGGCGTGACCGTGGCAAAAGAAGGGGATATTGTTCCGGGCTATGCCACCCATACTGCCAATGCCTGGCTTTCCTACCGCCTGGCTTCCGGTGTACTTCGTGGTCTTGGTATCAATGCCGGGGCAACCTTCCTTGGTGACCGCAAAACCTATTGGGAACTGGCCGTTGCCAATCCGCAGGAGCTGGAAGACTATTTCAAGGTGGATGCAGGTATTTTCTGGGACAGGGACAAAATCCGTGTTGGCCTGAATGTGTTCAATGTGTTTGATAAATACCTTTATTCCGGTTCGTATTACAGCTGGCTGAGCAGCTATTATACCCAGGCTGAACCGCCGCGTAACCTGCGGTTGTCAGTGGCCTATAAATTCTGACGGATCCCATAGAACTTTTTCTGCCTGAAAACAGTGTCATTTCACCTGTTTTCCGCTTTGCGCCTCCGTTTTCCGGTAGTAGTGACTATTTTTTCCGCTCTCGTAAATCATTCGGCAGGGGTTGGACTACTTTTGCGGCTGAATCCGGATCCCAGGTTTCCCAGGGGCCGGTCAAAAAACCCAAACATGAAATATATTCTTTCCGGTATCTGTCTTGGTCTGGGCTTCCTGGCGCAGGCCCAGCAGCCAAACAGGCTGCTTGAATCTGCTTTCTGGCAATCCAAACCAACAGTTGACGCAGTGAAGGCAGAAGTTGCCAAAGGGGCCAATCCGGCTGAACTGAACGGGAACTCTTTCGACCCGACTGTCCTGGCCATCAATGCCGGTGTTTCCAATGATGTGGTGTTTTACCTGCTCGACCAGAAAGGTAATGAGGTGAACAAGGTGACGCATGACAGCCGCAACTATATCCACTGGGCTTCCAGCAAGGGCAATACAGAGGTGGTGAAATACCTGATTTCGAAAGGGTCAAAAACCAATACGGAAGACAGCCATGGCATGACCCCCCTTAACTTCTCCGCAGGTGCCGGTCCCCAGAACATACCGGTTTTTGAATTGCTCATCAGTAACGGGGCCAATGTAAAAACCGATCTCAACCATGATGGGGCCAACGCCTTGCTGCTCGGGGTGACCAACGATCCGGAACTGAAGCTGACCGAATACTTTGTGTCAAAGGGCCTTGATATTAAAAGCAGGGATGCAGCCGGTAACTCTGCATTCGACTATGCTGCCCGATCGGGGAATATTGCAGTGATGAACAAGCTGCTGGCTAAAGGCGTGAAACCCGGTCCGAATGCAATGATCCTTGCTGCCCAGGGTTCACGTCGCGGGGCCAACGGAATTGAAGTATACAGATACCTCGACAGCCTTGGTGTGAAACCGACGGCTGTGTCAAAAACCGGCGAAACTGTTTTGCATTCACTGGTGCGTCGTCCGGGCCAACTGGAAACCGTGAAATATTTTCTTTCGAGGTCAGTCAGTCCCTCCCAGGCAGATAATGATGGTAATACCCCGCTGCTGTTTGCAGCCGCTTCTTCCAAAGACAGTGCGTTGCTTGACCTGCTGTTGTCAAAGACAACGAATATAAATGCGGTTAATAAAAAAGGAATCTCCGCGCTGACCATGGCTGTGCGCAGCAACAGTCCGCAGATCGTCCAATACTTCATCGACAAAGGCGCCGATGTAACAATCACCGATGCGGAAGGGAACAATCTTGCCTGGTATGCTATACAGTCGTACAGCCCGCGGAATGCGGCCGAGCTTGACGCGAAACTGGCATTCCTCTCGAAGGGCATTGACCTCGCAGCACCCCAGCAGGATGGCAACACACTGTACCACCTTGCGGTTGCAAAAAATGACCTGGCACTGGTGAAAAAGATCGAACCATTCAAAGTGGATGTAAATGCTAAAAACAAGGAAGGCCTGACAGCACTGCACCGTGCCGCTATGATCGCAAAGGATGATGCGATCCTGAAATACCTCGTGTCAATCGGTGCAAAAAAAGACCTGACTACATCATTCAGTGAAACCGCATTCGACCTCAGCAGGGAAAACGAATTCCTTGGCAACAATAAAATTTCGACCGATTTTTTAAAATAAAATGATGAAAAATATTTTCCGTATTTCCCTTGCCCTCTCTTTTATTGTGATGACGGGTTTTCGCACCGCAGGTGACAAACCGGCAACTACGCGTTATAAATGTATGGTGCAGATGACCAACTACATGGGTGAAGGTGCTTATATCGTGGTGTCACTGATCGATGCCAGGGGCGCTTATGAAAAGACCCTTTATGTGATGGGTTCTGATAAAAAATGGTATCCCAACCTGAAGGAATGGCACAAGGCTTATTCGAAAAAGCCGGCCAATATCAGTGCCACAACGGGGGCTTCCGTGTCGAGTGGCGACCGGAGTGTAACAGTGCTTGAAATTGAGGATGCAAAAATCAATTCCGGTTACAAGCTGCGTTTCGAAACCAGTGTGGAGGATAAAGAGTATTACGCCAAAGACCTTGAAGTGCCATTGACCACTGAGGCACTCGCAGCGAAATCCGAAGGGACGGGATATATCCGTTACGTCAGGCTCAGCGCGAATAAATAAACAGACCTGATCAGTTTTGATCCCGCCGGCCGGCGGGATTTTTTTTGCTTCAGGGTTTGTGCCGTTTGATCATGAGGTTGGAGCTGGTCACGATTTTTCCCTTGTCGGTGAACAGCAGGCAGCTGTAATCCGGATATGCGGCCAGTAGCCGCAGGCCGCGTTCCCTGCCCATTACCATGATGGAGGTGCTGAACCCATTGGCCATCTCTGCCGATGGACCAAATACGGTTACGCTGGTGAGACCGGTGGCCGGATACCCTGTGGATGGGTTGATGATATGGGCATATCGTACACCGTCGAACTCCACAAATTTTTCATAACTCCCTGAAGTAACTACAGCGCCTTCTTTCAGCGGGATCACTGCAAAGAGTTTGTCTTTCCTGAAGGGGTTGGTGAGCCCAATATTCCAGTCGCTCCCATCCGGTTGTTTTCCCCAGGTATTCATATCACCCGAACCATTCACGATGCCTGCCACTACGCCCCTGGCAATCATAATTTCGCGGCAGCGATCAGCGGCATAACCTTCTCCCAGCGCACCGAAACCAATTTTCATTCCGGCCATCCGCAGGAAGATAGTGGAATGGATGCTATCGAGGATTATATTTTTATATCCCACTTTGGCCACCGATAAGCGGATCGCTTCCGGGCCTGGCATTTCCGTCATCGATCCATCAAATTTCCAGATGCGATCCATTGCCGCAAAACTGATATCGAACGCGCCATTGGTGATTTCTGAAAAGCGGATTGCCCGTTGGGTGAGTGCGAACACTTCCGGGTCTACTTTTACCGGACGGATGCCCGCATTACTGTTGACCTGGCCGATCTGCGACAACGGGATCCAGTCGGAGATGAGGTTCTCGATCCGCGTTACCTCTGCGATAACGGTGTCGATATGTTTTTCTGCCGCCATTGAATCAGCCGCCACGATACTGATATCGAAACGGCTGCCCATCAGCCGCACAGTGCGCTGGCGCAATACCTGGGAAAAGCCCTGGAGGCCGGAAGCCATAAGGCAAACCAGCAGTAGCGGTGTTACCAGGTAAACAGGCTGGATAAATTTCATGTGCAAATAAACAAAGCTTTGGCCGGGGCGCTTGCCCGGATCGGGAGAAAATTGTATTTCAATCCAATGTTCCTGCCAGTTGCCGGTTACCGTTTGCCGGGTCATAAATCCCTTTTGATCCGCTGAAATACCAGGCCAGCAGGCAAGCGAGACCATAGTACAATACTTCCTGGCCACCGAACAGCTCAATGCCCATGATGATGCAGGCGAACGGGGTATTGGTTGCACCGGCGAACACGGCTATAAAACCAAGCGCCGCCATCAGGTCAACCGGCGCACCCGTCATCCCCGCCATTGAATTACCCAATGCGGCACCGATAAAAAACAGCGGTGTGACCTCACCGCCTTTGAATCCGGTGCCGATGGTGACCACGGTGAAAAGTAATTTCCAGAACCAGCTCAGTGTATCGGCGCCACCAGGACTGAAAGAAGAAACAACCGATACCATATCAGGATCAGGATGGATGACACCCAGACCGAGATAGTCTGTCCGGCCTATTACAAACACAAGGATGATGATTACACAGCCTCCGGCAAATGGAAACAGCCATGGGATGCGTTTGAAAAACCTGCTGGTTGCTTTGACTACATGCCCCAGGCGGATAAACAACAAGGCCACCAGTCCTGAAACGATTCCCATGATTGCTGCTTTTCCCAACAGGAGCCAGTCGAGATGGATAAATCCGGAAGGGGTGCCGGTCTCCCGAACGGCTACATGATAAACCGTATGATGGATACCTGTAAACGAACAGCAGAAGTCGGCAAGCAGGGCACTGGTGACACAAGGCAGGAGGTAGGGAAATGAAACCAGTGCGGGTCCGGGGATTGCCGTGCGGCGCCCAGGCCTAGCCGGAAGTATTTCGAGAGCGAAGACTGTTGCGGCGAACGGGGTGCCAAACACGGCTGCGAATCCGGCGGCTATCCCGCAGACCAGCAGGGCTTTCCCGTCAGCAGGGTTTAGCTTGAACCGCTTTCCAAACCACCCCGCGAAGCTGCCACCCATCTGCACGGCTGTACCTTCGCGTCCGGCAGAACCCCCGGCAAGATGGGTCAGTAATGTGCCAAGCAAAACCATCGGAGCCATCCGTGCGGGTACACCCGTTGATGGCTGGCGGATTTCAGACAGCAGTAATGTGTTACCCGCTGAAATATTTTTGCCCGCCTTTTTATAGAGGAACCAGACCAGGATCCCGGTAACCGGCAGCAGGTATAAAAGCCAGGGATTGGCCCAATGCAGCGCGGTAACCTTATCCAGCAGCCAGAGGAACAGGGCAACCAGTAAACCGGTGACCACCGCAACAGGAACGCCCAGAATTGTCCAGCGGAAAATGGCCTTCATCCTGCAAAGAAAGGTTATTCCACGGTGAACTGGTACGATCCGGATACCGGTGAACCGTCTGCGGTGAGACCATTTACCACGAGGACAAACCTGCCCCGGGTATCCGAACTGTAAAAACCAAGTTGTGCAGCTTTACCGGTTTCAAGATGTCCATCCGGGATCCACTGTAATGTATTTCTCGGATCAGGTATACGTTTCAGGGAAGCGGATGCCGTGGAATAATCGGGTGCATAAAATTCGCGGCGGAGCTGCAGCCCTTCGTAATCAACCCGCACGAGTGTGGGGTCGAGGTCAAGGTCTTCCGCATGTCCTTTATAGGATTCGAGGCTTACCACGCCGGTGAACAGCGATGGCCCGTACATGTAGATGGCCGGGATGACGTCGATCCTGCGGATCTTCATCGGATCAAGCCTGAATACATCATTCGGGTCAGGCAGCGGGATACCATCCACCAGCACAAGGGCGAGGGATTTATCGTACAACACTTTATTGACCGGATCATAAATATTCATCATCAGTTTTCCGTTCCTTGATACAACACCCACCGGACTGATGTATTCCCGCATCACTTCTTCCATGGTCACGAATCGTTTGTAATCGTCGAGTTTGTAACTGAACTCGGCGGTACCATAAAAAGGAAGTGTATCCGACAAAACCGGCACGCTGAAACGGCTGATGCTGTCCGTGCTGTACACATTCATTGCCTGCATTGCAATACTTTTTTCCTGCAGCTGGTTTTCCAGGTTTTTGCTGATGGCGAAGAATGGCTGTACCGGTGTATAATCCGCCGTCACAAAAGGCGTCATCACATCCACCCGGTATTTGTGGTTGGCGGTGGGCTGCGCCTGTACGTAGATGTCGGCAGGACCAAAATATTTTGTGGTAGTGAAGCGCACCAGGCCACTGCTGTCGGATGCGGATACCAGGAACTCATAGGGTGAAGCGCCTGCGGAAAGGAAACAGATCACGCCACTGGCGGGTTTTTCATCCGGAAGGGAGATAACACGGGCAAATATATTATGGCCGGAGTTTTCAGGTGCAACCCGTGCAGCCGGTGGCAGTTCTTTGCGGAACCCCCTCCATCCCGCAGTCATCATCAGCATGTCGGCTGCAGCCGCAGCACCGGGTTCGGAGGAAAAATAGTAGGCCGGGTCGGAAACAGCACCAGTCAGTTGCCCCGTTAATAAAAGATAATCGGAGATGGTCTGCGGCATAGACTGGAATGAGTCGAGCAGGAAGACGGAAGCCGAGTAGTCAGCGGCTGTGCCTGCCTGTAATGACAGGGAGATTTTTTCCCTTGGGCCATATACTTTTTTATCAGAAGCAAGCGTAAGGGAAGCGGTGTTGCCGGGGTTATTGAACACCAGCCTTTCGGCCACCGGTTGCTGGCGGTAATCAAATAAAGTCAATGTGGTGATACCGGCTGCGAGTTCTGACCGGCTGACCTGCCAGGATGTTTCAAGCTGGATGGTTTTCTGCCTTGCGAAATAGACTTTTTTACCATTATGCCCAAGCAGGTAAACGGTATTGCCCTGCTGGCCGGCGTCATTTGATTTCACCACTATATCCAGGGATCCGTTACCGTCATCTTTCACCATGATATTATACCCACGGGAAACCACCTCGGGAAGGGTAGCGGCCTGTGTCCTTCCATCCGCCAGCAATAACGTTGCACGATAACTGCGTCCGCTTTCGGGTGTAAATATAAACGCGCCCATGCCACTGTTGTTGCTCTGTGTACGGGCAATGGTATCACCCAGGTCGGTGGTGATGACCAGCCCCGCGGCGATGCCTTCATTACTTCCCTGCCGGATCCGGAAAGCCACGCGGCTTTCGAGTTCACCCACCAGCCTGCCACCCTCCGGGTAAAAGGCCACTGTAGGTTTTACCATTGCCTTTTCCACGACGGCGCCCGCGGTTTTTAATGTATTGACGATAGTTAAATTTTTTTCAAAGAAGGAAGCTGCCCCCGCGTTTTTCATCCAGCTGGTATAGGCGCGAAGTGTATAATGACCGGTGGCCAGTGAAACCGGCAGGTAAAAGGAACCTGAACCGCCTGCACTGTCGATGGCAATTTTTGCCTGTGGAACAGCTTTCCCCCTGGCATCGATCACTTCTACATAACAGACCCGGCTTTTCACTTCCGGCCGGTTACTGTAGGCATCCATTGCGAAGATGCGGAACCAGCAGATTTCGCCGGCGAGATAAAAATCCCTGTCCGTGTGCACGAAGAGTTTTTCCCTGACGGAAACGGCCGCCGTTTTTTCAAAAGTGGCTCTGAGTGCGTCGGCACCGGACTGTGCGGTTGCAGTCATGCCGGCAACGAGGGCCAGTGCGAGTGAACCAGTTTGTATCAGTTTCCTGTTCATAATTTCTTTCAGCAGGTTGTCAGCAATAGTTTACCAGTAAGAAGGCATGGCCAGATCCCCGCCACGTCTGGTGCAGTCGACGCAATCGGGGGCGGCCGACAGCCAGTAGGTAGTGTCTACCACTGGTCCGACGGGTGCATAAAGCGCATCATAAGGCATCAGCCCGCCACCGGCAAATGCAGCCCGGATGCTGTCGGGGTCATCCTTAATGTTCTCCGTCGTGCAGAACTGGTCGTACCGGAAATTCCGGAGCTGGCTGTTGTTTATAAAATACCTTTTCGTTGAAATGGTGGATGCCGTGATATAACCCAGTACCAGTTCTTCCGGGTCGGTCACGCAGGTAATGTTCCCGGAAATCTCGGTGGGCTGCGGATCAAAAACGGTACCCATGTTTTCGGTGTTCTTTTTCATCAGTTCATAGAACTCATAGCCCGCCTGGTCGATGGCATACTGGCGGAGCAGGATACTGTAACGCACGCCGAGACGTTCGTCGCCGTTGGGATAAAACGCGATGGGTGCCTGGAACACTACATCCGATGACAGTTTTTCGGAGGAGTTGATCAGGATATTGCCGGAGCTTCCATATTTCCAGCACCGGTACACTTCTTCCTCCGGCATCTTCCGGGGGGTAACGATCCCGTCGCCACGGTAGGCCACGGTTGCATAATAAAAAGAACGGATCTCCCATGTTTCATCATAATCCCATTTGTAATAACGGGTGTTGCCGGTGAGGTCGCGGGTGTTTGCATAGATCCTCACCCCGTCATCTTCCTGTTTGAAACCTACGCTGTCGATGACGGGTGTCTGCCTTGTGGTAACAAACGCAGATTCATATTCCCGTCCGGTGGCGGTGACAATACGAAGACGGTAATCCTGTCCAACGGTGAGGTTAAGCCCCGGCGAAGTGTAAGTGCCCCCGGCAATATTTGCAAGGGTCCGCACACTGTTGTCGCGCCCTTCCACGGTCACAATGGCGCCGGTCTCAAAACTGATCGTATTGAACCCGTCGAGCGGTGAGCTTCGTGACAGCCGGATACTGGTAGCTTCCTGGCCCGCCACCAGCACGCCTTCTACGATGAGTATGGGATCGGGTGCGGTTACTTCCGGTGGATTAAACGGATCACGGCAGGAGAACTGTACCAGGGCGATAAGGCCCGCAATAAAATAGTTTAACCTGTTCATCAGAAACGGATATTATAGTTGATGAATGGAATAATGCTTCCGAATATGGACATTTTGTATCCCTTGATATTGCCGTTCTCTGATACGAAGTATACAGAGTACGGGTTGCGCCGGCCAAAGAGGTTATAGGCCCCGATGGTCCAGGAGTTGTGGGTTTTCTGGTTGACCTTATGGTTGCCATCAATATTCATGGAGAAGTCGGTCCGGAAATAATCGGGGATGCGGTACGAGTTCCTTTCCGAGAAAAGCACGCGTTGGGCACCTGCATAGTAATACCGGCCCACGGGGATAGTGATCGGGCGACCGGTGCTGTAGGTGCTGTTAAGGGAGAGGCTGAAGCGGTGGTTGACGCGGAAGTTACCGGTAAAGGTTACATCGTGTGGCTTGTCGTAGTTGGCAGGATAATAGTCCCCGTTGTTCACACGCAGCGCCACATTCGGATCATTGGAACGAAGCAGGATCCTTGAATACGTGTAACTGATCCATCCGTTTACTTTTCCGGCGGTTTTTTTGAGCAGCAGTTCAACGCCGTATGCTTTGCCGCGGGTGGCGATCACATCGGTTTCGATGTTATGGTTCAGCAGCAGGTCGGCTCCCGGTTTGTAGTCGAGGTAATTCCGGATCCGTTTGTAATACACTTCCACGGAAGTCTCGATGGTGTTATCCTTGATGTTCTTGTACAAACCTAGTGAAACCTGTTCCCCAAGCTGCGGTTTGATATTCGGATCACTGAGTTTCCAGATATCCGTGGGCGCGATGGAGGTGGTGTTGGATAACATATGGATGTACTGCCGCTGGCTGTTGAAGCCGGCTTTTACGGAGAAGCTGGCATCAAACGCATACCGGGCGGAGAACCTGATTTCCGGACCGCCATAGGTGTTGATCAGTTTGCCTTTTCCATAAAGTACATCGGCGATGCGGTTGGCATCGGTGACGGGCGCATTATCCGGGTATTCGCTTACCTGTTGTGGTCCGAGGTACCCGAAGAGTGAGTACCTGATCCCTGTACTCAGGGAAATCCGGTTGTTGGGATTATAGCGGTGCGTGAAATAAAGGGCGGATTCAATTGCCTGTTCGTCTTCCACTACATCGGGTGTGACCTGTGATTCCGGACCAACCGGTTTGAATGACCCCGGATCCAGTTTGTACTTCAGTACGCTTGCCCCGAAATCGAACCCATGCTGCTGGTTCCTGAAGTATACGAAGTCGGCTTTTGCAAAGAGCTGTTTGATGCCGAACCGCAGGTCAAATGCGTTTACCGGGTTTGACTTGCTGTTGACTTTATAGTCATATGCATCATGGCCGGCGGTAAACGCCGCGGAGAGGCGGTTGTTGAATGTATGTTTCCACTTCAGCGTAAAGTTCATGTTATTGTAGGCGTAGCTGGTATCGCTGTTGAGGGCAAAACCATCATGGCTGTAATAACCCGAGAAATGGATCGTGTTGCTGCTGTCGATCTGGTGGCTGATGCCGAGATTGAAATCCTGGAAGTCTGCACGGCTGTCCTCGTATTCATCCGGCAGGAGGTTCAGCAGCCAGTTGGCATAGGTGGTGCGGCCACCGAGGATAAAGGATGTTTTTTCATTTTTCCCGATCGGTCCTTCGAGGTTTATCCGGGTGGTGATGGCACCGATGCCTGCCGATCCGGTGATCTTCTTTTTATTTCCCTCACGGCTGTTGATGTCCAGCACGGATGCGAGTCTCCCGCCAAATTTTGCTGGTATACTTGCTTTATAGAGTTCGATGTCCTTTACGAGTTCAGGGTTGAACGCCGAGAACATCCCGAAGAAATGCGACGGGTTATAAATAGTGGCATCGTTGAAGAGGATGAGGTTCTGGTCGGCCGAACCGCCGCGCACATTGAATCCGGTGCTGGCTTCACCAACTGTTTTCACACCGGGCAGGCTGGTAATTACCCGCAGGATATCGGCTTCACCAAACAGGGAAGGGATCCGGCGGATGCTTTCGATGCTGAGACGTTCAACCCCCATCTGGACGCGACTTACATTGCCGGTTTTCCGTGAGTTAACGGTTACGTTTTTAAGGGTGGTGACGGTTTCCTGGATGGCTACATCAAATGCGGCTGCGGAATACACGGCCACCTGCAGCCTGGTATCTTTCATACCAATTGCCAATACGGAGAGGGTGTATTTGCCGGCGGGCACAGACAATGAATATTTACCATAACCATCGGTCTGGGTGGAATACCGCGTATCGATAAAAACGGATGCATTGATGACCGGTTCGCCTGTTTTGGCATTACGGATCGTACCGTTGATGATGGCGATTCCCTGCGGGTTATTGGTCCGCACGCCGATCTCGTAGAGTTTGTTTTCCTGTGCAGGGGTATATTTCCTTTTATCCAGTGCAAACTCGATGGTGCTGTCGGACACTGTATTACCAGTGGCAGCTGTGTCTGCCACGAACAACGACATGGGCAGCTCCGTATTGATCGTGATTCCTTTGGTGATATAAATTTTCCCGGATGGGGCAAAGCCTGCGCTGAGACCCGCGGACCGCAGACCCCGCCGGAGGAATGATTCAATGGCTTCATTTTCCCCGCTCACGGAAATGTGTAAGGAGTCGAGGGCTGGCGAATCGAAGTAGATGGTACGGCCGGTTGATTTTTCAATGCTGCTGACAAAGTCGACCAGGTATACATCCTCAAATTTCCCGGATATGGTAGCTGGTTTTTTATCCTGCGCGATGAGGGTGTTGCAGAGGAACATGGCCAGTAAAAGCAGTAGGGGCTTATTCATTTTGTACCGGACTTACTTGTTATAAAATTCAACGAGGTGTTTCATGGCGCGTTCGGGGTTCTCTTTCCATTTGAATCCCGCGGCCTTCAGGCTGGCATTGGCGGCCACGCGTTTGTCGCCCAGGAGTTTTACGAGGTCCTTCTGTCGTTTGACAGGGTGCACACCGGTTTCGGTAACGGCGAGATATTGTATGGTATAGATAAACTTCCGTTCGATCTCCTGTTCGAGTGTTTTTTCCTCGATTATTTTTTTGTGGAAAGCGATGAGGCTGATTTGCCCGTTTGCAATTTCCTGATAAAAACTGCGGTTGCTGCTGGCAGGGAAGGGACTGCGCACAAAATGGGTATCGCCAAGGTAGAATTCCCGGATCCTCGACTTTATCATTACGGAACCCGTGAGGTTGATCGCCTGCAGGATGAGTTCGTCTGCAACAAGATCATATTTCAGGTTAACCCCATGATACCAATGCCCGTCATACAACACCGATCCCGTTTGCCATTCGCGGATGCCATAGTAGGCATACCCGATGATAGTGGGCATGTAACCCAGGTGTTGCCGCCCGTTGTAAACAGGGAGTTCATTGGCATGTGTCTGGAAATAGGTGGTCGCTGAGCTGTCAAAGTCGGTGGTTGCCGGTACCTGTGCCTGCAGGATGGCGGGAAATAACAGACAGGTTATTGCCAGGGCAGGCAAAGTTCGATTCATGCAGTTGTAGTTATGGTTTGGGAACCTGACCGCCCTGCTCCCATTTTCGTTGCTTTGATTTCCCGTATGGCGGAAGGATAGCCGGAAAATAAGGGAAAAATATGAGAAT
>SEAD01000199.1 GCA_004173355.1 Chitinophagaceae bacterium
ACTCTATCTACTGTGTAAGCAGCTATTTCTGTGATATATAATGCAAAATCACACTAAAGAGAATTTCTTCTGTTAAATCTGTCTTTGGTATTATTAAAAAATAATATAGATAATTTATATTTTCTTCTTGCTATACTATGAAATTGAATCACATAGATATTTATTATCAGCATAAAAATCTGTTTTATAATTACTAAGAAACATCAATACCTCAAATCGTCATTTTTAAAAATTCTAGTGTGTTTTACATTATTTTTATTTAACCTTGCATTCCGGAAAATGGAAACGCTCGTTAGAAAGCCAATCCTACATTATTAAAAACAAACTGCAAATGAGAAAACTGTCGTTGCTACTGGCTGCTTTCCTGTTTTTCACAGGATCGTTGCTGGCACAAAAAATCCTCACAGGTAAAATTACAGATGAAACCGGGGCCCCGGTCGGAGGCGTATCGGTTGTAGTGAAATCAGCGCCTTCAATAGGTACTGTAACAGGTATCGATGGGAACTTTTCCCTGACCGTACCGGCGGGTACCACCGCAACTGAGTTGCTGGTATCCAGTGTTGGCTACGAAACCTTCACAGCCGCAATAAATGACCGGACTACAATTGATGTCCGTATCAAAAGCGCGGCTTCAAGCCTTGAAAACGTGGTTATTACCGGTTACGGTACCACCGCAAAAAAGGCATTTACAGGTTCTACAACACCTGTGAATATCAACAACGTAAGAAATCAGACATTTGGTTCATTTGACCAGGCCCTGCAGGGTGCTGGTGCCGGCGTTTCTGTTGTCGCAAACAGCGGACAGCCCGGCTCTAACGCGATCGTGCGTGTACGTGGTAACGGTTCAATCAACGGTGGTAACGTTCCGCTGTATATCATGGACGGGATCGAGATCACCGCCGCGGATTTCGCAAGCATCAACCAGGGTGATTTTGAAAGGCTGGAAATCCTGAAAGATGCGGTTGCTACCGGTCAGTATGGTTCCAGGGGTGCGAATGGGGTAGTTGTTATCACTACCAGGAGAGGACGTGCGGGTACGCTCATGCTGAACTATGATGCCCAGGTTGGTTTCAGCGACCTGCCTGAAAACAGGCTGGAAGTAATGAACAGCTCCCAGAAAATTGATTATGAACTGCAGCGTGGTAACCCTTACGGGTGGTCAGTTGCAGAACAGGATAGCCTTCGTAATGTAAACTTCAACTGGCAGGATGCCCTGTTCCGTACAGGTATCACCCAGCAACACCAGATCAGCGCGAGTGGCGGTAACGACAAGAGCCACTTTTATGGTTCCCTGTCATATATGAACCAGGAAGGTATTGTGAAAACAACCGGACTGAAAAGGTATACCGCCCGGGTGAACATGGATCACGTGGTTAAAAACTGGAAATTCGGCCTGAACCTCCAGGGAGGCTTCTCAAATATTGTTGGAACAGGTGAAGGAAATACATTCCTGAGCAGCCCGCTGAATGCGATCCGCTGGTCAAATCCATACGAGCGTGACAGGAATCCGGTTACTGGTGAGTACCAGGAAACAGGTGGTGCGAATACCGGCCAGCTGACTTCCGGACAGCCAAATGGAGCAATGGAGCTTTTCCTTAACCAGAACAGTTCACGCCAGGTAAAAGGTATCGCTACTTCATTCATTGAATTTAACTTCCCGTTCCTCAAAGGCCTTTATGCCCGGACGAACTGGGGTATCGATTATTCGCAGGTTGAAGGAAGCGGCTATACTGACCGCCGTACTTCCACAGGTATCGCCCGCCAGGGTAACCTGACGCGCAGTAACTCGCGCACTTTCCGTTACACCGGAACAACATCCCTGAACTTCAAACGCACATTTGGTGATCACGATATCGATTTCGGTGCATTCACCGAAGTGGTTAAATCCGAAGGCCGCAGTTTTGGGTTCACCGGTTTTGGCCTGACAAACGGACTGATCAACGAAGGCGGTATCACTCCGGGTAGTGTTGCCAACCCTAACTTTATCCCAACCGTAACAGGTGGTGGTACAGAGAACGGGATCCTTTCTTATTTCGGTATCGGTAGCTATGGATACAAAGGCAAGTATTATGTATCCGGGGTTGTACGCCGTGACGGTTCTTCCCGTTTCGGTTATGACAACCGTTGGGCTACGTTCGGATCAGTGGGTGTGAACTGGGTTATTTCTGATGAAAACTTCATGTCCAACATCCTCTGGATGGATCTCCTCAAACTGCGTCTGTCGTATGGTACCAATGGTAACAACAGCACCGCAGCAGGTGACTTCGGTCAGCTGCCGCAGCTTGGTCGTGTAAACTACGCTGGTATCAATGGTCTTGCAGTGAGTGCTCCGGGTAACCTCAACTATCGCTGGGAAACCAACAGGACGAAAAACATCGGGATAGATTTCGGTTTCTTCAGGAATCGTCTCTCCGGTACAGTGGATGTATACGATCGTGAAACGATTGATCTTTTCTATGACCAGCCTACAGCACCTGAAACTGGATTCACCAGCCTGCCCGGTAACACCGGCCGCCTGCGGAACCGTGGTATCGAATTCACCCTTCGTGGCACCGTGATTCAGCGTAAGGATTTCCGCTGGAGCATCGAAGGGAATATTACCTACAACCAGAATAAGGTTCTCGAACTCCCTACCGATTCAATCGTAAGTGGTCTTAACCTCCTTGCAGTTGGCAAACCTGTTGGTACATTCTATCTTGTAAGGTATGCAGGCGTCAGCGCCGCTACCGGCAATGCGTTGTACTACAAACGCGACGGAAGCATTACCCAGGTATATAGTGTTGCGGATGCCGTTACCCACGGTACTTCCGTATCCCCGCTGTATGGTGGGATCTCTACAAGTCTTGAATACAAAGGCATCGACCTGAGTGCACAGGTGAACTTCTTCCTGAAGCGTGAAATGTACAATAATGACCGTAACAACGTTATCAACCCAACTTACTATTTCGATAACATGGCGGTTGAAATGCTTCGCGAGTGGACTAAACCCGGTGATATCACCGATGTACCACGTCCATCGTCAAGCGGAGGTAACTCATTCCAGGCAAGCACCACCCGCCTGCTGGAAAATGCGAACTTCTGGCGTTTAAGGAACGTGACCCTGGGTTATTCCATTCCACAATCCGTACTTTCCAGAGTTGGTTTCCGTACTGCAAGGTTCTTTGTACAGGCGCAGAACTGGTTCACTGAAACCAAGTTCCAGTCATTCGATCCTGAGTTCTCCGGTGGTTCACTTACCGGTGCACAGTATCCAGCCCTCGTACAGACAACAGTTGGTTTAACAATCGGATTCTAAATCATACAAAAAGAATATTATGTTATCATATATAAAGAAACCTTTCCTCATCCTTTCCACGGCAGTAGTGCTGATGACGGGGTGTTCCAAGGAAGACGTAATTGAGCTGGTCCCCGAATTCACTTTTGACGGTATCACAAACCCGTCTAGCATGGACCAGGTAGAACAGGTATTATTAGGTGCGTACACCGGATTCCGCAGTGCTGATTATTATGGATCAGGTAGCGGGACCGGAAATGCCTGGGGCATGATGAACGATGTGATCAGCGATAATTTCTACGAAACAATCGAGTCACTTGCCAACTCCCGCACGATGGCAGACTGGCTGTATAACGCGGAAACCGGGCAGATCGCCTCGTCGTACACCGCCGCCTACCAGGTGATCAGCCGCGCCAACATTGTGTTACGCGACGTAGACAAATTCACCACTGCAACAAACACTAAAATGGCAAACAGGATCAAAGGCCAGGCACTCGCGATTCGCGCTCTTGCCCACTTTGATCTCTTCCGTTATTTCGCAAACAGGTACGACCGTAACAGCACCACCGAGCTCGCTGTTGCCTACATGACTGAGTTCGCGGTATCAACGGCCATCAAGCCAACCCGCTTGAATAACAAGGATTTTTACGATAAAGTGTTGGCTGATATCAGCGCAGCGCTCCCGCTCCTTGCTGACGTTGATCGTGCTATCAACGCACCGGGTGCAGTACGCCCTTACATCGATGCCAACGCCGCTTATGCACTGCAGGCAAGGGTTTACCTGTATGCCGGTTTGTATCCGGAAGCAATCACCGCTGCCACGGCCGCTATCAATAATCGTCCGCTCACCACCGGACAGGCAGCTTTCTCCGGTTTATACAACCAGACCAGCGTTAACGCTGGCGAAATCATCTGGAACGTTCAGTTTGAATCCAACCAGAGCGGCCCTACTTTCCTTGCATTCTTTGCTACGAATAACAGGAGTTATTTCCGCCCTGCCCCGGAAGTTGTTACTGCGACAGGCACATCCGGCCTGATCCAGAGCAATGATATCCGTTATAGTGCATACTTTACCAATATCGGTGGTGCACCCGCTATTACCAAATATAAAGGCAAGGGTGGCCTGAGTGACGGTAATGCCAACTTCATCGTGTTCCGCACCGGTGAAATGTACCTGATCCGCGCTGAAGCACGCGCCCTGAGTTCCCAGGAAGGTCTCGCGCTGGATGACCTGAATGCACTCCGCGCCGCAAGGATAGATGGTTATGTCCCGGTCAGCGGCTTGACAGGTGCTGCCCTTCTTGAAGCAATCGCCAATGAGCGTCGTGCTGAACTGATTGGTGAAGGCCACCGTTTCTTTGACCTGAAAAGGACTACCCGCACGCTTGTACGTGGTGCAGTTTGCGGAACCGCAACTTCAGTTGCAGGTGACTGTGACCTGGCTCCGGCTGACAGGGAATGGGCATGGCCGATTCCGGTTGCGTCCACAAGGATCAATCCTGGAATGGTTCAGAACCCGAACTACTAAACTCACCGCTACTCAATTCGTAAAAACATAACCGAATCAAAATGAAATCAATAAAAAAATTAACCCTGATCCCGGCGTTGGCGATGGTTTTTGCCACTGCTTTCACAGGTTGTATCAAGGATGAGCCAATGGTCACCCCACCACAGACTGTTTACTTCAATGCGACAGCCGGCAGTTATGTGGTAGCACCGGATGTGGTATACAAGATCCCGGTTTACCTGACTGTTCCGTCCAGTGATGCAAAACCCATCAGCGTTACAGTAAATTCAACATCTGCCACCGGTGCTGTTGTGGGAACTCACTACACATTTAATAACACGCTGACTTTCTCAGCCAATAAAGTGATAGATACTATCACCGTAGTTGGTAACCTTCCCCAGTATGACCCAAGTGGTCGTGTGGATGTGGTAACCTTCAGTTTTTCGGATCCTTCTGTGGTTTCTGCAAACCTGAATCCGACCTTCGCGCTCACAATAAATGCGTGCAAGGAATCGGACCTTATTCCAACATCACTCAACGGCGATTACACCAATACGTATGAGGATCTTGGTGGAAGCGGATTCGGTCCCTACACAACCAAGGCAACCCTGACATCTACCGGACCAAAAACAGCCCGCGCTGTTATCAGCGGAATATGGGCTCCATCATGGGCAGGTATCACATTTAACCTTGACTGGACGGATGCAGAAAACAGGATCGTGACCATCGTCCCGCAGGCCTCAGGTATTGCTGATGCAACTACCATCAATCCGGCTTATGCGGGCCGTGAGGTCCAGGTTCGTGCCTATGCGGGTGAAACGAGCACCTTCTCCGGATGTGACAACACCTTCACACTGCGTTTCCAGATCGGCGTTGTCGGACTCGGTTGGTTTACCGACCTGTACCAGGTTGATATGGCACGATAACCGACATACCCGAATATCATCTATAAAGAAGCCCGGTCATTGCAAAATGACCGGGCTTCCTTTTTAACTACCAATGCATTTCTTCCGTATGATCTTATGGTTTGCCAAGGACCACCCCGAGTTGCTGTGCAAGACCGGGACCACGCAAATCCTGCGCGATAACATTGCCATCAGGCCCTACGAGGATATTAAATGGAATACCCTGGATATTATAAAGCGCCACCACCGGGCTTTCCCAGAAACTGAGATCACTTACATGGGTCCACGTGAGTTTGTCCTGGCTGATAGCCGCAAGCCATTTGTCTTTCTGGCCGGGGCGGTCGAGTGAAACGCCAAGGATGTTAAGGCCTTTTGATTTAAACTGGTCATACGCACGCACAAGGTTCGGGTTTTCCTCGCGACAGGGTCCACACCAGCTTGCCCAGAAATCCACCAGTACAAATTTTCCACGGTAGGAACTCAGCGAAACGGGTTTTCCGTTTACATCCGGCAGGGTGAAATCGGGGGCCGCTTTGCCGATCAGGCTTGCTGCAGCGGGCATTTCAGTCTGCTGTTCCTGGGCAACCTGTTGTGCCAGTTGCTTGTTGACCGCCTGCAATCCTTCATGTGTCGGATTAGCCCTGGCAGTTTTATCTACAATTGCGAGAACGGTATCAAGTGACAATCCCTCCAATCCAAAACCCCGGGAGTTGGCCATTGCCTGGTAGAACCCGAGTTCAAAAAGGGTCAGCGCCGGGTCCTTTGCTTCGTTGATTGACTTGAGTGCGAAACCCCTGATCTTTTTTGCCAGCTCCTGCTGTTTGT
>SEAD01000200.1 GCA_004173355.1 Chitinophagaceae bacterium
TAATTACCTTATCCCCGGCTTTAGTAGACTATGATTGAGAAAATATTCTATGCTTTTGCAATCCCTGCGCTCGGGAAGTACGACAACATTCAAGGCTTGTGTTACTCTGCAGAAGCAAAGCAAGGATGAGCTGGTCGAGATTGTAAAGAAGGCCCTCTATGCTTCCAAGATTTGCAGTTATGCACAAGGTCTCAATATCATCAAGGCCAAGAGCGATGAGAAGGGCTGGGATGTAGATTTGGGAGAGATTTCTCGTATCTGGAAGGTACGGAGATCTGAGCCCCACCCTCTTTCCACCCAGCATAGCATCTTGGCAAAGAGACAAAATTTCAGTAGCAACTCTCAGCCAAAGATATCCAAGTTCAAGGCGAGCTTAGTCCTATTAGCCATGCTGATTTTGAGGCGCAACTGAAACAGGATCCGGTGAAAAAAATGGATTCGGTTATCCGGAATTTGCTTTTCGTCGACTCAAAAGGCGCTCGCTGGGTGGTGAAGGATATTTCCCGGTAAAAAACTAATACTTTATACATCATGAATATGCAAACTATCAGACTAAACAACGGAGTGGAAATGCCATTGGCAGGATTAGGCGTTTTCCAGATACCTGACCTTAATGAATGTGAACGGACTGTAATCAATGCGATCAAAGCGGGTTACCGGCTGATTGACACGGCGTCCCTCTACCAGAATGAATCCGCGGTAGGCAAGGCCATCAAAAAGAGTGGCGTGCCCAGGGAAGAACTGTTCATCACGACCAAGCTTTGGGTGCAGGACGCCGGTTACGAGAAAACGAAAATTGCGTTCCGGAAATCGCTGGATGAATTACAACTCGATTATGTTGACCTTTATCTCCTTCACCAGTCAATGGGTGACTACTATGGTTCCTGGCGTGCTATGGAAGAACTTTACAAGGAAGGTAAAATCCGGGCTATCGGGATCAGCAACTTTTTCCCTGACCGGGTGGTCGACCTCGTGGCACATAATGAGATCGTTCCGGCTGTAAACCAGATTGAGATCAATCCATTCTACCAGCGGTCAGAAGAGCATGAATTGCTGAAGAAGCACGGTATTACTACCCAGTCATGGGCTTCTTTTGCGGAAGGCAAAAACGGGATTTTCAGTAATGAACTACTCACTGGCATCGGAAAGAAATTCGGCAAATCGGTCGCCCAGATTACGCTGCGCTGGCTGGTGCAGCAGGGCATCGGTGTGATACCGAAGTCGGTCCACGAAGAACGGCTGATCGAGAACATCAACATCTGGGACTTCGAGCTCAGCCAGGACGACATCGATGCCATCGCAACGCTGGACACAGGTAAGAGTGTATTCTTTGATCACCGTGATGCCGCGACCGCGGACTGGCTGACGAAACTGACTTTTTAATTAATAAACCGAAGGAATATCATTTGGGTATATAACCAAACAATTTAAAATCAGGGAACATGAAAAACATACAACTCGGAGGACTGGAAGTCGCCCGGATCGGGCTTGGTGCCATGGGAATGTCAGCCTATTACACAACAGGCCAAACCAATGAAGCCGAATCAATCAGGACTATTCACCGCGCAATAGACCTGGGCGTTAATCTCCTCGACACGGCTGAAATTTACGGTCCATATACCAACGAAGAACTCGTCGGCAAGGCATTGAAGGGTAAACGGAACCAGGTAGTGCTGGCCACCAAGTTCGGGCTGATCTCGCATGCCAATGGTGGTGCCAATACACCCGACAGCAAACCAGCCAATATCCGCAGCGCCGTGGAAGGTTCGCTCAGCCGTTTACAAACAGACTACATCGACCTTTATTACCAGCACCGGCCCGACCCTTCCACACCTATCGAGGACACGGTCGGGGTGCTTGCCGACCTGGTCAGTGAAGGCAAGATCCGATTTATCGGTTTGTCCGAGGCATACGAGCCGACTATTCGCAGGGCACATGCCGTACATCCGGTAACGGCGTTGCAAAGCGAGTATTCCCTCTGGGTGCGCGACCTGGAAGCAGGCATCTTGCCGGTGCTGGAAGAACTCGGCATAGGGCTGGTACCCTATTCGCCGCTGGGAAGAGGTTTCCTCACCGGACAGATCAGGTCAACCGATCAGCTCGCCAATGATGATTGGCGCAGGAACAATCCCAGATTTAAAGAAGAGAACTTCGTTCAGAACCTGCAGATTGTGGAAGAGGTGGAGGCAATTGCTACCGAGATCAATGCCAGACCCGGCCAGGTTGCCCTTGCATGGATACTGGCCCAGGGGGATTTTATTGCGCCTATCCCCGGTACCAAACGCGTGGACCGCCTGGAGGAAAATATATCAGCGGATAAAGTACAGCTAAGTCCTGCACAGATTACCAGGTTGGATAACCTGGCGCCGGCTGCGGGTGAACGTTATTAAAAACCTATGTCATTGGACCGTTTATTAAAACCGCCTGCCTGCGAATCACCAGCTTTTTGAAGGAAGGGCTGGATTGATAGCGAATTCGGCGACTGTCAACTTCCTGCTTTCAATTGATACAGCTTCGTAGACGATTTTAAATGGCAGGGCGACAAAGTTCAATTCAGTCCTTAACGGATGCGCACCGAGATATCGCGAAACTATATTCTGGCCATGGCCACGGTATGCACGGTAATAGTCGGTGTTGTATTGCAGGGTATCAGGGGAATAATAAAGGGTCCTTATCAGTTTCCGGTCTGATTTTCCGCCTATCAACACCGTGAAAACTGCCGACTTGCAGGTTATCCCCAGGATATCCATCGGATTGCCTGGCGTTACATTGGTCACTGTGTCCCGGGAACTGCCAGTATCCGAGAAATACAGGGTGTCATTTGCATAAAGTTTGTCGACTACGGAAGTAAGGGACGAATGCGGATCAAAAATCTCGATCTCCAGGTCTGTACCGTGGGCTGTCCATTTGTACCGGCCGTCCTTAAAGAAATATTCGATAGTCGTTCCAAATGACTTTTTCAAACGCTCCAGTTTAATATCCGGCAGTTTGGCTTCAAGGATGATTTTATAGGTAATGATACCTTCAAATTCCTGATGGACGGATTGTGCATCGGCAGGAGTTGAGAGGAGACAAAAGACAGACAGCCCAGACAAAAATTTCATAAATCAAAGTTAACTGTCCATGGAATAACCCTGTTGAAAAAACACGGCTTGCCGGAGCGCGTTAGTCAACTTTCCTGGAGGCATGCGCTGCGGAATCAGCCCAGCCCTGGAGCGATACCCGGAATGCCTTTGCGCGGTCGGGGCCAAACCAGACTGTGTCGACCGTACCATTGCGGGCGATCCGCATTTTAGCCAGCACGCCGTTTTTCTCTGTCCCCTCGATGAGGCTGTCATTGACATCAAAAAGATGGAATGTGTTGCGGTATTTACCATACAACAGGTAGAGGGAAGAGGTATCCAGGAGCGCCTTCCAGGTGGAATCCTTCTTCGTCATTTTTGCAAGTTCGATATTGTCAAGGACAACCATTGTATAGTAGCCCTCTTCTTTTTTTATTGTCTTCTGGGGGTCCCCTACCGAATAGAACAGGTGCTGATCCTTCGCGAAACTTTTATTATACTCACTGAGCCCGTTGTAATCATACGACTCAACCCCGAGTAAAACCTTGTCCCGGTCATAGCCATTTGCCGGTTTGAAAGGTTCGTCGGGCCCACAGGATAATAATGAACTAACAAGGATGACAGACAGGATTTTTTTCATATAGCATTGGTTTTTTTAATGTAGCAACATACAAACGGCCGATATTGGCTGAGCCAACAACGTGAATCGGGTGGCAATCTATCGCTTTTATCCAGTTCATTCGTACGGAAACCCGGAAAGCCATGAGGTACTTTCCCCTTTCCCGGCGCTCTACCTGTATTAAACCAAACCCCCTATGAAATTGTTATTTATCAAACTGCCTCCAATAATCACTTAAATTGGCAACATGGAAAAAGACCATAAACCCCAGTCACCTTCAACCGGCGCCGGCCATCCGGCAGCTCCGGAAAGGGATAGCGCTGTTAACCCAACGTCTATCACACCCGTAGCCCTCAACCAGGCCGAAAAGATTGTCATTCCTGATGAATGCGGCGATAGTTTATGGGAAGATGTTCTAGCACAAAAACCCGAATAAACCATGGACAAAAATTTTGCTGAAATAGCGTTTACTCCTGCCGTGAAAGACCTGCAGGAATTTTATGGTAGCCGGCATTCCTACGACCGCATGGAGAAATCCAGGGTACTGGATGGACTGACTGATAACGAAAAACGGTTCATCGCGCACAGCGACAGCTTTTTTATGGCTACCAACAGTGAAAGCGGGTTTCCTTATATCCAGCACCGCGGCGGACCGAAAGGTTTCGTGAAAGTGCTGGACAGTAAACGCATTGGATTTATCGATTTCACCGGGAATATGCAGTACATATCGGCAGGCAACCTGGCCACGAACAACAAGGTATCGCTGATAATGGTTGACTATCCTTCGCGGAGCCGGTTGAAGGTTTATGCAACTGCGGAAACGCTTGAAATAGCCGACAACAGGGAATTGTATGAGCAACTGGACCTGCCCGGTTATGCATTCAAGGCCGAAAGGATCATGGTGTTAAACATCGAAGCGTTTGACTGGAATTGTCCGCAACATATTACCCCGCGGTATACCGCAGAGGAGATTGATTCAGTTATAAACTCACGCCATACGTCTTGATGATATCACCCAGCAAATCAAAACGAAAAACGATATCATATTTGTCAGCGAGATTCTTCATGAATGCCTGATCCGGATGGTTTCCATTTTCAAAACTTTTAACCAGCTCCGCCATATAGGCTTCGTGGCCGCCCGGACTGCAGATCTCGATTACTTTGGCAGTGGCCGGGCCATTGTTCCAGAAAGTGTGCACCTTGCCACGCGGCCGGAGGTGCCATCCACCCTTGCCAACTTTAAAGATCTCTTTTTCAACCATGATAGTGATTTCACCTTCCAGCACAATACAGGTCTCGTCAAAAGTCTTGTGAAAATGAGGTGGTGCACCCAGGGTACCCGGGGGAATCGTCAGTTCCAGACTCCCGAAACTTCCTGAAGTCTGGCTTTTATCCAGTTTGAACTCAACATCTGTTCTGGAAATTTTACCCTTTTTACCGCTGCCGGCGGGGATATAAACTACGCCTGGGTCGCCCTGATCGGTATTGACAGCATCAGCCGCAAAAACCAACCCTGGTGCGATAACACCCGCTGTCAGCAGCGTGGCAGTTTTATGGATCAGGTTCCGACGGGTTAGTTGCTTTGCCATGGGGCCTTTTATTTTAAAGTTAGCTAAATAAGCCCAACCTGATTAACTTTAGACTATATGAAAAGATCAACATTATTTACCGCATTCCTGCTGTCCTGCGTCATCGGTCATTCACAATCGACCGTCACCGGTAGCGAAACTTCAGTCGATCGTAAACCAACCGGCGTCACCACCCTGAGCTGTGGACAGGGCCGCCAGAACGAGACAGACAATGAGAAAAGCAATATCAGCAGTTGCGGGAAGGGCAAAGTGATCCGCAAGGGAAAACAACTCGTCATCACCACTCCCGGGAAAACCGTAACACTGGCAAATAGCGGTAACGAAGAAGACCTGGTTGAATACATTTTTACAGGCGAAATAGCTGCGGTGAACAGTTATGTGGTATACAAAGGTGAATATGAATTCGGGCAATACCTGCTCATTAACAAAACAACCGGCGCACAGACTCCTGTTCCAGACCTTGACCTGTACCAGTCACCTGATAAAAAAACACTCGCGGTATTCAGTACGGATATCACCGTACTCATGGCGCCCAGCGAGATCACCCTCTTTTCCATAAATGGCAACACGCTGACCAAGGTTTTTAAACACACCACCTTTGATGACAGCAATATGACCGGATGGGGCACAGGTTCATTGAAGTGGCTCGACAACAAAACAATTGAGATCGAAAAAGTAGTGGTGGTTGACCAGGCCACAGAGGAAATGAAATCGGATGGGAAGACCTGGGTTACAGTAACCGGAGGCAAGTGGAAACTTTCTAAAACCAAACCCTGAGCGTATTTCAACCTAGGATGACGCAATGGAATGCCGGAGCTGAATACTCCCCGCCATTCGCATTGGATGGCCTGGTCCAGGTTACTCCATCTTTTTGAAGTCACCCTCTTTCAACCCATATTTTTCCATGGCCTGTTGCAAAGACAACTCATGGTCGGGTACATGGGCAAATCGTCCCGTAATTACAACCGGGTTGCCGGCGGCAATCAAAATAATACGGATGCCGTTGATATTATAGGATGGACGGAGTTCGGCAGCCGGGCTGACCTGGTCAACCTTGTCCGACACCGACACCTGGGCGATGGTTTCCGCCGCATCTGCATCAACCCAATAGGTATTTGTAAAAGTTTCTTTCGTCCCGCTTGTATTAAAGAACTGGTACGGCATCTGCAGCCATTTACCA
>SEAD01000201.1 GCA_004173355.1 Chitinophagaceae bacterium
CTGGAACCGGCGCTTGAAGAGTTTGCTGCGGATCCCTATGAGCTCATGATCACCACCGAGATGATGAAAAAAATGCAGGATGCCATCGATGGCCTGCCCCCGCGCTGCAAGATGATTTTCAAACTCGTGCGGGAGGATGGCCTGCGTTACCGCGAGGTCAGCGAGGTGCTCAATATTTCCATCAATACGATCGACGCGCAGATGGCCATTGCGGTGAAAAGAATCTGCCTTGCGCTGGATATCGCGCGGAAGGGCCGCCAGGTGCACTTCAACGGCAGTCCCGAAAAAAAAGTGGAAAAATCTTAACATCCCTTTAGTAGATGACCTGCAGATCGGAGTCCTTATAGGACAACGACCTGCTTAACATTTGGAATACTCCGAGAAAATATGGCATCTCTTCGCCAAAGGCCTGAACAGGGAAATCTCTCCCGGGGAGCAGGCTGAACTGAACGATCTTCTTCGTGAAGATCCGTCCCTCGCCCGTCAATACGAGTTACTTACGCGGGTCTGGGTAGAACAGGGACAACCCCTGCCTGATAACACTGTCACTTCCGGCATCATTGCAAAAATCATATCGAAAGCATCGAATGGGTATCGCGAACCTGAAACGGAACCCGAGCCCGGCATGCGCGTCCGCCGCCTGGGACGTTACCTTTTACCCGCTGCGGCGGTGCTGATCCTTGCTGCCGGTTTGTGGTTTTACAACGCATTGGGCAATCAGAAAGTGGCCGGCGTCAGTAACAATGTTCTGCCTGAGCCACTGGTTACAAAGAAGGGCAGCCGTTCACGGTACCTGCTTCCCGACGGAACGGTGGTCTGGCTGAATGCGGGATCGGTCCTTTCCCTTGAAAATGATTTTACCGGCGCGACCCGCGAGGTAAGGCTGGTTGGGGAAGGGTATTTCAATGTGGTGCATAACACGGCACAGCCCTTTATCGTGCACACCTCCGGTGTCAATATAAAGGTGCTCGGTACGGTGTTCAATGTAAAAGCTTATGCCGAGGATAAAAATATAGAAACCACCCTGCTCAGCGGATCAGTGAAAGTGTTCCGTGAAAAGGAAGATGAAAAGCTGGCGATTCGCCTGGAGCGAAACCAGAAGCTGGTGATGGAAAGACAGGCGACAGGAAGCAGGATGGATGAGGAAGAGAGACGGGAACAGGCAGCGGTGGCTTATTCGATTGAGCCGGTCGACAGCAGCCGCGCCGCAGAGGATCGTTTCGAAACGGCCTGGTTGTACAGCCGGCTTGTATTCCGCGGGGATGATTTCGAAACGCTCGCGCAGAAAATGGAAAGATGGTATAATATAAATATTGAGTTTTCGGACGAAGAGGTGAAGTCACTGCACTTCAACGGTTCTTTTGAAAAGGAAACAGCGGAGCAGGCAATGATGGCACTGCAGGCCGCACTGCCAAAATTTAAGTATTCGATGAAAAACCAATACGTCACGATCGCATCGGCGAGATGAGTCGCGACACCGGAACAGGATTGTTTAACCCCAAATATGCAAAAAGTATGAGAAGTTTTTTAACGGTTAAGAACAGGCCGTTGCAAACAGGAAAGCTGCTTATCATGAAACTGACTGCTTTGTTTTTGCTCTTCTTTACATTGAATGTGTCTGCCACTGGCTTTGGCCAGGACAGGATCAGTCTCAGTGTAAAGAAAGCCGAGATCAGTGGAGTGTTGCGCTCGATCGAGAAGCAAACGACCTATCGCTTCCTCTATAATGACAAACTGGAGGACCTGCGGGAGAAAGTATCTGTGAAAGTAGTGGATGCAAATCTTTCAGATGTATTGTCAATTGTACTGCAGAATACACGTCTGCTGTACCAGGTGATGGAAAACAACCTGATCGTGATCAGGGAAAACCCGAACGCGCCTAAAGATGTAACCATCACCGGTAAAGTGACCGATGATGCCGGGGCACCGCTTGCCGGGGCTTCCGTCACGGTGAAGGGATTGACGGGTGGTACCACCACCAATGCGGAAGGTGTGTTTACCATCACTGCTCCCGATGCCAACGCAACGCTGGTGATTTCTTCTATCGGTTTTGCGCCGAAGGAGATTGAACTTGCAGGACGAACCGCCGATGTGAATGTGCAGCTGGTAGCAACCACCACTACACTCGACCAGGTGGTGGTAATCGGTTATGGTACGGCGAACAAACGTGACCTTACCGGTTCCATCGTTTCCGTAAAAGCCAAGGACATCCAGGACAGGCCATCGGCCAACCCGCTTGCATTGCTGCAGGGCAAGGTTGCCGGTGTATCAGTTGTAAACTCCGGTCGTGTAGGCCAGGAGCCGGATGTACGGATCCGTGGTACGAATAGTGTCAACGGTGCCAAGCCGGTATATATCGTGGATGGTATCCTGAATGATAATATCAACTTCCTCAACCCATCGGATATTGAAACCATGGAGATACTGAAAGACCCGTCATCACTGGCGATCTTCGGGGTGCGTGGTGCGAATGGTGCGATTGCGATCACTACGAAGAAAGCGAAAGCCGGACAACTGCTGGTGAACTTCAACTCATCGGTGGGTGTGAAAAGGGTGCAGGACAGGATGAAACTGACCAATGCTTCCCAGTTCCGCGAGCTCTACGATGAACAACTGGCTAACCAGGGTTCAACACCTTTTAACTACCAGTTCTGGAATGCAAATACCGACTGGCAGGATGAGATTTTCCAGGATGCCATACTCAATTACAACAACATAAGCATTACCGGTTCAACCGAAAAGAACAGGTTTTATATGGGTATCGGGTATATCTCCGAAGAGGGTGTGATCAAATCCGAGAAGTACAAAAAATATACGTTCAACCTCAGTGATGAGCTGAAAGTCAGCAAGGCGCTGAAGTTCGGGGTTACGATTAATGGCTACCGTGCTGAACTTCCTTATGAGCAGAGCGTGGGTGGTGCCATCAGGGCCGCACCTGTTGCCCCTGTACGTGATCCGGCGAGTGGTGTATTGCATACCCTGCCTGCATTCCAGCGTGCGCAGGTTTTCAACCCTTTACTGCCGATCGAAGTACAGGGTGATACCCGTATCGCACGGGAATACCGTTTAGTGGGTAGCATTTACGGGGAAGTGGATTTCCTCCGCCATTTCAATTTCCGCGCACAGCTGTTCGCGGATTATGGGTTCAATACTGAAAGAACCTATTCGCCGATCATCTACGTATATAATCCGGATGTGGTGGGTGCCAACAAACTGGATACATCAAGCAGGGCAACTGCTGTGTCACAGGGGCAGTCGATCTATCCGAAAACACAGATGGATTATCTCCTGAATTACAAAAATAAATGGGGTGACCACGAGGTCAGCCTGCTTGGTGGTGTCACCACTTATTATACTTCCAATGAAATAACCAATACCACTATCCAGCAGGGTTCTGCAAGGATTATCCCGAATGATCCCCGTTTCTGGTACACCGACCAGGTCGGTGACCCGAGCACCCGTCGTGGATCTGGCAGTGCACTGGAAGATGCGAGCCTTTCTTATCTCGCCCGTGGACTGTACAATTTCCGGAACAAGTACCTGCTGAATGCTTCCTTCCGTCGCGACGGAAGCAGCCAGTTCTACCGCCTGGGTAACCAGTGGAGCAACTTCGGCGCTGTCGGGGCCGGCTGGGTAGTAAGCCAGGAAGATTTCTTCGGCAGTGTTGGTTTCCTCGATTACCTGAAGGTGAAGGGTTCATGGGGTGTCCTTGGAAGCAAGAACATTGGTACCAGTGCAGGAGCTTATCCGGCATACCCCGTACTCTCCAGCAGTGGTTCAGGTGTGTTTGGCAACAACATCGTTTCTGCACTTGCACCTACTTACCTGGTTCCTGCTGACCTGAACTGGGAAAGGGTGAATTCATGGGAAGCAGGTTTCGAAACAAGGGCATTGAATAATGCGCTGACTTTTGAAGCTGCATACTACAGCAAGGAAACAAAAGGGATCATCACCCAGGTTCCCGGCCAGTTGGGAAATATCCCTGGTCTTGGTAACCTTGGTAACGTAACCAACCGTGGTTTCGAATTTTCAGCGAGCTATACCAAGAGCATCACAAAAGATCTCGTGTTTACCGTGAGCGGTAACTTCACTACCATCAGGAACGATGTTAAACGACTTAACATTAGCGGATATGAAGTATTTGACGGACCTGCGCGTACTACCGCAGGTTTCCCCATCGGTTCATTCTATGGATATGTGCATGATGGTGTTTACCAGACAGATTTTGAAATCCTGAAAAGTCCGGCCAATACACTCTTTACCGTTCGCCCGGGTGATATCAAATACAAGGATGTCAACGGTGACGGACAAATCACAGTGGACGATCGTACTATTATCGGTAATCCAACCCCTGACTTTATCTATGGTGGTTCACTCGGCCTTAGCTACAAAGGACTGGATCTCGGTATCGATGTCCAGGGGGTTTACGGAAATGAGATTTACCGCGCGTGGAACCAGGGCACTTTCGCCGACTTCAACTATCTCGAAGACAGGACGGCCCGCTGGAATGGTATCGGTACTTCCAACTGGGAACCGATCCTGAACACTGCCCGTGCCAATAACTACCAGAATTCATCCTATTGGATTGAAGACGGCAGTTTCTTCCGGATCCGTAATATCCAGATCGGGTATCGCTTCAGCACTGAGACGATTTCCCGCCTGAAGCTGAAATCGCTCCGTGTATTCCTGAATGCGCAGAACATCGGCACATTCGCCAACAATACCGGTTATACCCCGGAACTCGGCGGATCGGCAACACAATTCGGTGTCGACAATGCCTCTTATCCTGTACCAGCGATTTATACAGCCGGCTTCACATTAAACTTCTAAAGCATTTTAATATGAAAAAAATATCGATAAAATCAACCTGGTCCTTACTCATCCCGGCCGTGCTCGCGCTGATGGTGATAAGTTCCTGCAAAAGCAACTTCCTGGACAGGCGTCCGCTTGGAAGGTTTTCTGACGATGACCTGGCGCCCGGCTCCTATGACGGGGATGTGTTTGCCGCATATGCCTTGCTCCGCGCCGACCCGCTCAACAACCACCTGTACCTGGGTATCCATAGTTTCCGTTCGGATGAAGCCATGAAAGGAAGCTCCACATCTGATGGTTCCAACCAGGAGCAGATGTATGACGACTTCCAGTATGACAAAAGCAATGGGGGTATCCAGGAATACTGGACAGCTACCTACGCGACCATCAACTCGGTGAACCGTACAATCGATAAAATCAATAGCCAGGTGGAAACCCCGACGCCTGCGTCAATGACGAATCTTGCGGAACTGAAGTTCCTCCGTGCATTTTCATTCTTTAACCTGGTCCGGGCCTTCGGACGGGTGCCAAAGATTGATTTTGCAGTGACGGAGAATTCACAATCGAACATCCCCAAAGTGGCGGATGTCAACGAACTCTATACCCTCATCGATGCAGACCTCACCGAAGCGGAAGCAAATCTCCCGCTTAGCTGGGATGCACAGTATATCGGGCGTCTGACAAAAGGTGCAGCCATGTCACTGCATGCACGCACCTATATGTTCAGGAAAAATTACGCTGCCGCCCTTGCGCTTTGCAAATCGGTAATCAGCTCCAACCAGTACAGCCTTGTTGCAAACTACGGTAGCCAGTTCCGCCGCAGCGGGGAAAACGGACCGGAGTCAATCTTCGAAATCCAGGCATACTTCGACCAGTCCCAGGATCTGGGTATCATCTACGCTAATGTACAGGGTGTACGTGGTGCCGGTAACTGGGACCTTGGCTGGGGATGGAATACACCAACGTCAAACCTCGTAAACGAGTTTGAGACAGGTGATCCGCGCCGGATCGAAACAATCCTTTATTCCGGTACAGTTGATCCATTGTATGGTGAGTCGGTTCCATCCGAACCAACGATCCCACGTCCATACTGGAATAAAAAGATCTATACCGATCCTGCCGACCGTACAACCTGGAACAACCGCTTTGGTCGCTGGATGAACCACCGGATCATCCGCTATGCGGACGTCATCCTGATGGCTGCTGAAGCTGCAAACGAGGTAGGCGGTGCAACCAATACTACCGACGCACTTGCATGGCTGGAGCAGATCCGTGCAAGGGCACGTGGTGGAAACGCAGCCGTACTTCCCCCGGTTGTTACCACGGATCAGGCCGCACTAAGGACTGCAATCCGTCACGAACGGTTTGTAGAATTTGGTATGGAAGAATCCCGTTTCTATGACCTCGTGCGCTGGGAGACAGATATCGCTGTACTTACTGCGGCAGGTAAACCGTACCAGGCCAAACATCGCCTGCTGCCGATACCGCAGGGTGAAATTGATAAATCAGGCGGGGTGTTAATCCAGAACCCCGACTACCAGTAATCAAAAACTTTAAAAAACTGAACATATGAAACTGAACATATTCAAAACTGGCCTCTATGCTGCCATGGGTCTTGCA
>SEAD01000331.1 GCA_004173355.1 Chitinophagaceae bacterium
GCCATACACGCTGTAACGTATTACACCAGCGAGGCCGATGCGCTTGCCGGCACCAACCCTATAGCCACCCCTGCGGCCTTTAACGCCACCACGCAAACCATCTGGGCGGAGATCATCAATACCAGCACGGTGAGCGGCTGCCCTGACTACACCAGCTTTGAGGTGGTCATAGAGCTGCTGCCTGAACCGGTTATCACCACAACAGATGATGTGCATACCATATGCGTAGACTTTATAACAGGCCAGCCCATAAGGACCCTTACATTGCAGAGCAACGTAGCGCCAAACGGACACATCTATGACTGGTACCTTGACGGGGCGCTGGTAGACACCACCACCGACGGGCAGTACATAGCCACGGCACCGGGCACCTATACGGTAATCGTGACCGGCCCTGCGCCAAACGAGTGCGAATCAGCCGAGTCGGCAGGTTTCACCGTGATCCAGTCCGGCCCAGCCAGCCCGATCAACGGCGGCTTTGTGGTAAGCAATGCCTTTGGCGAGGAACAAGTGATCACCGTGCTTGTAGAAGGCTACGGGCAGTACCAGTACAGCCTGTATGAGGAAGGCCCATGGCAAAACTCAAATGTGTTTACCGGCGTAGCGCCGGGTACCCACACCATTTATGTGAGGGACACCAATGAAGACGCGTGCGGCACCCTGCCGCTGACTGATGTAAGCATCATCAACTACCCGCATTACTTTACGCCAAACGGTGATGGTTACAACGACACCTGGAACGTGATAGGCCTTGCAGGCGACCAGTACCAGGCCATCATTTACATCTTTGACCGCTACGGCAAGCTCATCAAGCAGATAAGCCCAGACGGCGAAGGGTGGGACGGTACCTTTAACGGCAACCTGGTACCATCAGACGACTACTGGTTTACCGTTGAGTTTACCGAAGGCAACATCCGAAGGGAGTTTAAAGCCCACTTTGCACTTAAGAGATAACTGATTGAGAATAACAGACCATAGAAAAGGCAGCCCTCGGGCTGCCTTTTTGTTTTTAGGATGTAGCATAATTTTACCACAAGGCACAAAGGTTTTTCACGAAGGGCACAATGTTAGTAGCTGGAAGTGCACAAGGGGTTGCGGCTGCGTTGCAGCCGCCGGTAGTTAGCCTGAAAAAATGCGCTTAGTGTTTACTTAGCCCTGACCGGGGCGGCATCCTGCCGGACGCAGGGAGGCAGATACAGCCCCAGGGCAGGTACATGGCCCCATGCAGGGCGCGGGGTGGTGCTCATGGAAATCTTACTAAAACGTTGTATTTGATGGTGTGCATTTGCCAGGATAGTTATATTTGTAAACCAAAACCAACAAACATCATGAAAAAA
>SEAD01000332.1 GCA_004173355.1 Chitinophagaceae bacterium
CCCACCCCACACGATCGCCCGGCGAGTTTAATTTGAGCAGGGAGCCTGGCCCGGGGACCGCCATTTTCCCCATGGGCCGGAGAAACACCCATACGCCGGCTGAACACTAGCCAACAAAAAGCGCCCGCGGAAACCGCGGGCGCCTGAAAGATCATAGTATAATGTGGAAAGAAAGGATCAGGAACCAGCCGCAGCTGCTTCTTCCTTCTGTTTGCGGGCAAACTCCGAACGGATCACGTTCAGCGCTCCGCCGGCCTTGAACCACTCGATCTGCTGTTCATTGTAGGTATGGTTCACCTCGATCACATCCTTCGTGCCATCCGCATGGTTCAATTCCACACGCAATGGTTTACCCGGTGCAAAAGTGGTAAGCGTTTCGATATCGATATTATCGTCTTCCTGGATTTTGTCGTAATCCGACTTGTCAGCGAAAGTCAGCGCCAGCATCCCCTGCTTCTTGAGGTTGGTTTCATGGATCCGCGCAAAACTGCGCACCAGGATCGCACGTACACCCAGGTGGCGTGGTTCCATTGCAGCATGTTCGCGGCTGGATCCTTCGCCATAGTTCTCATCACCCACCACAATGCTTCCGATACTGGCCGCCTTGTAAGCACGTGCTGTTGCAGGCACCGGTCCATATTCACCAGTCAGCTGGTTTTTCACCGAATCCGTCTTGTCATTATAGTAGTTCAGCGCACCGATCAGCATGTTGTTGCTGATATTATCCAGGTGGCCACGGAACTTCAGCCAGGGACCCGCCATCGAGATATGGTCAGTGGTACATTTGCCACGCGCCTTGATCAGCAGTTTCAGCCCGAGCAGGTCAGTACCTTCCCATGGGGCAAACGCTGCAAGCAGCTGCAGGCGGGCACTGTCAGGGTTTACGATGATCTTGATATCGTTACCGTCCTCCGCAGGACCCTGGTAACCGGCATCTTCCACCGCAAAACCTTTCGGCGGCATTTCATAACCGGTTGGCTCTTTCAGCAGCACATCCTGGCCATCCTTGTTTTTCAGTTTGTCGGTCAGCGGGTTGAACGCAATCGATCCGGCAATAGCCATCGCGGTTACTATCTCCGGACTTGCAACAAACGCATGGGTGGAAGCAAGACCATCATTCCTTTTTGCAAAGTTCCTGTTGAACGAAGTGATGATGGTGTTCTTGCGGTTGGGATCGTCGATGTGACGCGCCCACTGCCCGATACAGGGTCCGCAGGCATTTGCCAGCACTACCCCGCCCACACTTTCAAATGTATTGATAAACCCGTCGCGCTCGATGGTATAACGCACCAGTTCCGAACCGGGAGT
>SEAD01000333.1 GCA_004173355.1 Chitinophagaceae bacterium
CCATGAAGAACCAGCAGTCCAAACCAATAATTTAAAAAAAACAATCATGAAAATTTCAAAAACATTGTTGCCTTTGTTCGCCCTAGTGCTGGGCATCGGCCTAGTATTCAGCCAAAGCGCCTTCAAACCGGCCAAAGTGGACAAGGAATGGGGCATGGTCCACAACCTGGACGAAACCATTACCTATATCGACCTTGACAGCTACTCCTACCAGGACCCAGAAAACCCGCTTGGCAGCCAGCAGTACACCTGTGATCTTGCCCCTGCGGAAAACTGTACCGCCTTCTTTGATGTCAGCGTTACTCCCGGCCCAACCACCCCAGACCCTGCCAACGGCAGAAGCGGGGAGCTGAGGACCAATCCTTAAGCAAGCGCTCAACAAAAAAAACCGGACGCCGATGCGCTCCGGTTTTTTTTTTCGCCTAGTTCTGCCCGATCGGATTGCCCGCAAGCTCGTCATCGGGAATCGGAAAGGTATAGCGATTATCCCCAGGCGGCAGCACATATTCCACTCCATCGTAGCTTCTCCTGAGCGTCTTTGCAAAACGAGCATCCTGGTTCAGCCTGCGCAGATCCTGCCAGCGCAGCCCCCTGCCGAAAAGCTCCTTGCGCCGCTCGCTGATCACCATTTGCAAAGCCTCCAGCTCCCCAACCGCCTGCAAGGGCACGAAATTCCCTGTAGGATAGCGCTTCACCAAAAGACTGTTCAGCACCTGCATCCCGCGGGCAACATCGCCCGCCCTGACCAGGCACTCCGCCCTGATCAGGTATAGCTCGTCCACCGCAATCCCCTCATAGTTCCTGTTGTAGATCAGCCCTCCGCCGATCGAATAGAAATAGATCTTGCCCCTTAGGTCATTGGGCGCAAAAAGCGACAACAGCTCCGGATCGGCTGCCACGATTCCCGTGTTGAGGATCACATAGCTCAGCTTTGGCGAAAAGAACAGCATTTCCACGTTACCTTTGGGCAGCGCCTCGGGAAAGGGATTGGATACCCCCTGCCGGATCGTATTAAAGTCGATCAGCGCCGAATGCGTCGCCAGTACCTTTTCCGCCTGGGAAAGGGCCAGCGGATAGTTCCCCATGCCAAGGGCAACCCTGGCCAACATCGCCTCGGCAGCAACCTTGGACGGCCTGTTCCTGCTCGCCCCCTCCAGCGGCAGCAATCCCGAAGCCTCCTGCAAATCCCCCATGATCCTCTCGTACAGCCCAGCAAGGCTTCCCCTTCCAGGCCTGTTGTTCACGTCGGACACCACCGGTGCCGGAAGACCCGGCTCATTTGCAGCGGTCAGCGGATCATAGG
>SEAD01000334.1 GCA_004173355.1 Chitinophagaceae bacterium
AGATTAATGGTAAAATATTGGATTAATAAATCCCGTAAAGGGCGCTGAGAAATCCTGCGACCAGCAGCAGGAACAGGCAGGAAAAAAACCAGCCCATAACCTGGGCATCAATGTGACGGGCACCGGATTGCCAATTGGCGTATACACGAAGCCCTCCGAACATGCCGGTGATGGCAGCCATCACCAGGATCATGTCTGTTAAGCTGAAGTACCAGCGGTGAACTTCGTCTGCCGCCTTATAGAACTCTGCGACCCCTGGCTGGGCATAGAGCGAAAGCGGGGCATTAGCTAAAAAGAAGGCAAAAAAAAAGACAGCGGGAGCTGTCTTAAAAAATTTGAAAATCATAATGATCAATAGGGAATTGCCCTGGTATGCTCGATGAGTTCATCCTTAGCCCTGATTAGCAGCTCGGCAATGCTCAAAGCGCCGGTGGCCTGCACCAGTCCCGAGCTTAGCATACCGGAGGCGGATACTGCTGTAGTCCCGCCGATTGTCGGAATCTCCTCAACAGGTGCATCCTGTAAATAGGAAACAAGCTCAGGTTCCGAAGATTCCTCAAAGAATAGTTCTTCCTGCGATGGCCCTGTTGTTGGTGCCCTGCCCGAAATCAATAAATCAAAGGCCACGTTCAGGCCATAGTATAACAGATAAGCCAGGCCTAGCCAAAGGCCGAAAGTAGTCCATGTCATAAATCAGGATTTTTAAGTGAGTCTTGGATATAGGTCCTCAGCCAGGGATGCCGGGACAACAGTTGGTGTAATGCAAAAACAATAACCTTGTTCATCTCTACACCCCGCACCAGCTTTAATCGCCGGAGCAGCTTCATCGTAGCAGCATCCACCCGGATCATGCTTTTCTGCTCGCCCAAATACTGAAAGCCCTCCAACTGTTCGAAGAACCTGTTTACCTGGGCTTCTGTATATTTTTTGGGTGTCTGCGACGATGGGTTTAGATCAGCAGCGGGTGGTAGAGGGTCGCGATGAGCCGGATCAGCTTCTGGCTGGATTCCAGAATTGATATCCATGGGTTGTCCATCGTCACTTTCTGCTACGGGGGGCTGCTGATCCCGGAGTTTTTCCCGAATTTCATCTGCAAGGCTTTTAATCTGCTGGTTCATGTAGCGCCCTCCCTTGGGATGTATTTTTCATAGATCAGCTCCAGTAGCGGAAGGACAACAGGAAGCACTATTGCTGGTGTTTCATTGGTATTCAATCGCTGAAAATCCACCCGGTCTGCAATTGCCGGGCAGAGTTTACCGAAGCGTTCTAGTACCTGGTCCACTTGTTGCCGGGTCTCATAG
>SEAD01000065.1 GCA_004173355.1 Chitinophagaceae bacterium
CTCCGGAAATTATCGCTTCCGGCAAACCGGATGCGCAGTTTATCGGAAACCGGGTTGGGAGATACCTGCAGGCTGCCGGTCTGCCGGCCATCGAGGATCACCACCGTTGACATACTGGATTTTCCATCAATATCCAGCTGCCTGATCCGGTAATAGTTGATACCGGCAGATGGATTATTATGGGTGAAGTCGTATTGATGCACACCACCAGTCGATAAAGACGACACTGTACCGATGCTCCTGTAATTGCGCCCATCGGTGCTCCATTGTACATCAAACCGGCTGGTGTTGACTTCATTCTCTGTCGACCATGTCAACAGTGCTGCTTCACCGCTCCTGTTCACTGCAAACGACAGGAAATCCAGTGGTAGCGCTATTTCCTGGTTATAAAACGGATTGAATTCGGAGAAATCCTTCACTTTGAATTCGAGATAGTAGTCGTCTCCAAACGCGCCGACTTTCGGACGGATAATGATGTAGTTGGCCGCGAGCACCAACTGGTTGTTGGTGACATCGAGGTCCGAAGGTGCACCGGTCGTTCCTTTAATCTTCAGGATAATCAGGTCTTCCGGATTTATCTGCGGACCGGTAAGTTGTACCACACTCTGCAACCGGTAAAATTCATCACGGGTAATGTACATCCGAACGCTAACGGAATCGTTGATGATGGTGCCAGCAGCCGGCTGGATATACACATTCCGGTCAAGGAATTTCAGTGGCAAACCGTTTACGTTGCCAGACCTCCCCGATCCCCAGCCATTATCCATTACCCGCACACCCCAGCACACATTGTTGAGCGTATTGTTATTGGGATTGATCGAATAAATGACATTTCCCAGGTCATCTTTCATATCGATCCATTGATCACCCGTGAGCGTAGTGCAATTGCCCGCGGTCGATGACTCATAATCTCCCAGCTGCGTACGCAGGGGACAGACGGTTACCGGCAGGTCAACGAAATAATTATAAGAGAAATAACTGATGTTTTTGCATCTGTCTCGTACAAGCAACTGGTATAACCCGGGCGGAGCCTGTATTGTATCGCTTTGCTGCCAGGTGTAAGTTGGCGCATTGTTCAATCCGTAACCATATTCATAAGGAAGATAGCCTCTGCCTGCACCCACCACAATTTCCTTGAAGCAGGCGAGTTCGTTTGGAAGCAACTGGTGGCTGAACACTTCAGGTGCTTCGAGGGGCACGTTTACCCTTGCGCTATCGCTGATTGTACCGCACCCGTCTTTTACCCGGATCAGCCCCAGCCCTGCATTCCTGATGCTGTCGAAGACCCTTGATGTCTGCCATGGCCCATACACCCGCTGTGAGGTTGGGTTCAGTTGCGGATCGGAGAAACTGTATTCAAATGGCCCGAATCCTGTAGCCTGTGACGCAGTGACATCACGGAAACAGGAATCCGTCTGGTACGCAAGACCAGCGAGGCCTGCCTCAGGAAAGCCTGCACCCAGTACCACGCGTTCGGTATTATAGGTAGCGTTGGTCAAAGTACCACAGGCATCTTTTGAATAGATATAATAAATGCCCGGCGAAAGGTTGCTATAGGTTTGCTGGCTGCTGAATACGGTCGGTGTGATATTGGTCTGCCATCCCTCGTACTTGATCAGCGCATAGGATCGTGGTTCCACACCTGTGGCGACGATATTGATCTGCCCGTTGGTGCAGTTGGTTGGTGAGACGCCGAATTGCTCCGTACGTACGTACAACATATTCTGGATGGTGACGGTGTTACCGCACCGGTCTGTAACCCTTGCCTGGTAAATTGAATCGACCTGCACGCCAGTGATAAAAACCTCGTATGCCAGCTGGCTGCTCGCCGTTGTCCAGTTGGCTGCCGTTTGTTTTTTGTACTCAAAAGTATACGGACCGCGCCCTCCGGAAACAAACACGTTAAACACATTGGTGGCGCAGGTAGTGCCGAAATTCATGGTGGAACTGGCCTGCATCGCCGGTACGGGTGAATTCCATGTGGCCGGTGTCACGATAACGTTATTGGAAATAAAGGTTTGTCCGTTTACCTGGTCCAGCACTGTCACCCTGAAATAGGTGGGCGCTGTGACCTCCGAGGCCGTAATCTCGAATTGTGCAGCCAGCGGCGTGTAGGGACGCGTAACCACCGGTGCCCAGATGTTGGCAGAATTCTGTCGTTCGAGCGTCACGGAAGCTGCGGTGACGACACCATTTACAAAAAACAGTTTTGCTTCAGCGGTCGCACCGCCACAACCCTGGTAGAGCGCCAACTGAACAGACGAAACCTGCGCCTGCAGGGCTCCGGCGAGCATTAACATTGCTGTGAGGACGAACGTTTTTGTCCCTGAAATGATTTTCTGGTTCTGGCTGGTTGCCATTACCGCCCCGGCTTGCTGCATGATTGGTTGGTTTACCCAGGCTTTTGCTGGTAACCAAGATTCGGGAATATTCTGCGGAGGCAGCTCCTGTGAAAAGGGTATTTTTCAGGAACCCGGTTAGAGGAGGCCCTGAAATTCCGGCTGCTCAGCCACGCCGGTTGCCGATCATCAATTCATTTTCAATCATCAGGACAGCGCTTTTCTGAACGCGGCTATTACGTAAGCAGCATCCTGGTATAAAAGCGTTTCATTGATTTGTAAAGTTGTCAGGTTTTTGTCATTTGCCCGGCCGGTAACGATTCCCGATTCATCCCGTAAGGTTTTCTGGAATTTTACACGGTCAACCGTTGCAGGTAATTGCAGGTCGTAGATATTGGTACCATTATCAAGGGCAGTTACTTTCACACCATTGATTTTATTTAACGCATCGAATATTTCGGCCGAACGTTGTTTCGCCAGCAGCAGCCGTTCCTGCATTTTCTCCAGCCTGTTCAATGCCATGGAAGCATTCAGCCAGCTACCGTACATGCTACCGCCATGCACTTTCATCAGGTGCGGTACCTGATCTATTATTGCTGCACTACCACATAAAATCGCGCCGCCGCTTGCACCAAGGTATTTGTAAAGGGAAATATAGACCGTGTCAAACAAGTCTGCATACTCACGCACCGAAATGCCCGTCCATACCGACGCCATATAGATCCTGGCCCCATCCAGGTGCAGTCCGATTTTCTTTGACCGGCAGTAACTGCTGATTGCTTTGAGTTCCTCCAGCGGCACGTACCGGCCATTTGCCCGACGCACCGGATTTTCCACGGATACTGCACCAATGCCTGCATCAAACACTTCCTCTTTCGGCAGTTGTTCGATGCTGTCCTGCAGCTGTTTTGCGGTGAAAAATGCCTGGTCTTTGGCCAGTGGCATCAGCCGTTTGTTATAAACCGTTTGTGCTGCATCGGCTTCATCGCGGTACAAGTGACTGGTTTCCTGGACAAACACTTTCGATTTATCCCCGCTGAGCAATTTCACTGCCATGGTATTGGCCATGGTTCCGGAGGCAAGGTAGATTGCCTTTTCCTTACCCGTGATTTCCACAAACTTTTTCTGGAGTTCTTCCACGGCACCACCACTTCCGTACCGGTCGGCGACTATCGGATGTGTGCTATGAAAAGTCCCGAGCTCTTTCAGGTATTCGCCTGGCTCAAACATCTCGCCATCACCATAAAACTTTACCAGCTTTTTTTCAGGTGGGGCGGGTTGCCTCGTCTCCTGCGCAACCAGCGGGCCGAGGGGGAGGATAGCGGGAAGTAATCCGAGACCCGATTTCTGCAGGAAGTTTCGACGGTTGAACTGGTTCATGTCAGTGTTGGTTAGATAAAGAAATAGTCCTGCAGCGCGCGGCTGCGAGGATCATGAAAATAAGGATAAATCTATTCTTTAACCAATAACACATTGCTGATATAAGTGCCCACATCATTCCCATCTTCTGAACCCGCAATCCATCGGAATGAATTAAACCGGGTGCTTGCCGGAAGACCACCCATCACTGCTTTTGAACCATATTTCAACTTAAAATCGGCGGAATTCACAAATGGCTTTCCATCAATCGAGATCAGGCAAACCCCGCTCTTCATCTGCAGGCTGACATGCATCGTGGTTTTTTTGTCGGTGAACTGTGAAAGGACCCCTTCAAAGAAAATCCCTTCCACATGGTTTTCAGTATTGACTGAGCCAGGCCGGTGCATTTCAGCTTTAACCACGCCGCGGTAATTGGAGCCGGATCTCAACGCTTCATCCAGACCCGCAGCAAATTTAAATTCCATCCACTGACGATCAGGTGAGAGCACATCATCACCCTGTGTATTGATTTTAGTGGTGGAAAAGCGGAGGATAACGGTGCCGCCCGATCTCGCCGTGAATGCATCCCCGGTTGCGAGGTCGAATTCCAGTTTAAAATTGGCGGGTAATGGCCAGGCGATATCAACCGGATTCACGGGATTGTTCAATCCCAGTTTCAGCCATTTGCCTGCCTGTCCTTTCAATGTGGTTACGGCGGAGGCTTTGCCGGTTGACCGGATATACCAGCCCGTTGGTTTGCTGCCGATACCCGCCGACGCAAAATCATCAGCAAACAAGACATTGGCTGTCTTCGCAACCGCCTTCTGCGTGGTACCGGAACCTTTGTATTTATTCCGGTATGCAGTCAGCCGCGTCTGTAAACCCGCTTCATCAGCGGGTTTGTATGAAGCACCATTTACTTTTGCAGGGTTAAAGAAATAATCATACAAGTAATCGTAGTTGATATTTTCCAGGAGCGACCGGTTCATCTCATACAAACTGTTGCCACTTTCGGAACCATGGTACGGGTACCAGACCGCGATCCATTGCGGTTGTGCAGTCTGGCAGGCCTGCAGCACTTCCGCTGTGATTTTGTATACAGGATATGCATACTCCCTTGTATCAAAAAGGTCATCCGATTCATTCTTAAAATTCCAGAGGGTAGGCTGCATGTATCGGGTTTCGGCTGGCTGCTCCAGTTTACCGGCATAGGCCTTGCGCAACTTGTCGATCGTGGCGAGACCCCTTGCCATTTCAGCGGCGCCCTCTTTTTTCAGTGCTACCTCTGAAAGATCGAGGTATTCCCTCCGGGTGAGCTGAATAAAGGGCAGTTTATTGTCGGGGGCGAGCAAGACGATCTGGCTCTCGTTGCTGCGGGTGATGTATTTCGACTGGTTCGGACTGAAGGGCCGTGGATCTATCGCATCCCGGGATGTAGCGCTGCGACCAAGCCTGAACCCATCTTTTGGCCACACAAAATAGGAGGCGCCATTTCCATTCAGGAAAGGAACCGCATAACTGGCGGGTACGGTATTAAAATGGATTCCGAACGGAGTGATTTCTTCGGCAACTGGTTTGAATTGACCTTTTTCATCCAGCCATTCAGGTCCGTAGTCAACGCCCCATACGCCGAAACGTACGCCGAACATGGTTTTGCGGTTTTCACGGGTGAAAGTCCCGAGCCCGCCGACAGGTGTATAACTCTTCTTCATCCACTCCACCAGTTTGTCCAGGATCGCGATGCGTTTCACCTGCACGGGGTCAGTGGCGGGTTTCAGCGATTTATCAAAACGATTGTTTCCCCACCAACCAATTACGCTGTCTTCGATGCGCTGGTCGCGGCTATGCTGGGAGATACCGACAGCACTGATCAACAGGAAAAACAGCGATAAAGTAAATCTCATAACGACCTTTTGTACAAGATCATCTTTTTTACCTGATAACGAATCCCTTAAAAAGGTGATAATCCGGCTAACCGGGAAATCACGTGCACGGTTTAATTACCTGTCGGACTATTCATCCCAATCGTTCGGTGGAGCCGGCCGGTCCTGTTTATCCATATATTCAATCGATTCCTTAGCGCTTTGGTTTCCGAGGTTGGCAGCACGCTGGTACCATTCCCGCGCTTTCGCACGGTCAGCGGTTATTGTTCCCGAACCATAGAAGTAAATTCCTCCAATCTTGTTCATACAATACGCGTTATTGGCTGCAGCGCCTTTGTGATAGGCCTCCCAGGCGGCCGGGAAATCTTTCAGGTTACGGCGGTAATCGGCCACAAACGCCCAGGCATGCGGATAGTCCTGGCTGAGGGCTTTATTGTAATAGAAAAACGCGCTGTCAGTCAGACCATTTTTTTCATGGATGTACCCGAGCATGGTTGTGCTGTAACCATCACGTGAAGCAGATGACACGCGGAAGTAGAGGGCTGCAAGCGCCTGGTCTTTATACCCCTCTTCGTCATCGTACACGGTTGCCAGTTCCTTGATTGCCGGCATGTAATTGCTATCAGCAGCAATTTTCAGCAGGCTGATGGCATTTGCAATATCCTTGCGGGTAATCTCCCCTGCACGGTGCACCAGCGCCAGTTTGTATAACCCGAAAGGATAGTTGCCTGCTGCAGCCTTTTCATACCATTTCATCGCATCTTTTGTATCCTTTTTTATACCCGTGCCCGAAGCCCGCATCATCGCGTAGTTGGCCATGGCAATCTTTGAACCTGCATCCGCTGCCTTTTTAAAATAGGCCACTGCCTTTTCGTAATCTTTTGTAACCAACACGCCGGCGTGATAAGCCACGCCCACATCGTTCATGGCTGCGGCGTCCCCTGTGCCGGCAGCTTTTAATTTTAACCCGAAGTCATACCTGTTCCGCTCTTCCTGGGATGACTTGAAATTAAAGTTTACCTGCCGGGGAAACAACGCCGATTCCGATTTGTATTCGAGCCGGACCAGGTAAGGCAGGCTGATATCCTTCCAAACGTATGCGATGCTTTCGTTATCGGCATACCGCAATACCTCAGGTTCAAAGCTAAAAGATGTCCTGAGCAATTGCCGCATTGATTCAAGGAAAACAAGTCCTTCTTCTTTACTGTCCGGGAAATAGCGGTTGGCCTCGTATCGCACCTGTCCTGCATACCACGACGCATTGTTATTGACCAGGTGGCTGGCATTGGGCTGCACCGCAAATTGCGGCATCTGGACAAAGGGGTAAAATTCCACGCTGTCTTTTGTATGGGTATACATGGACAATGGTTTTAGACCGTTGGGCAACTCTGCCGCGAGTAACCGGACAAGTTCTGAAGGCTGGACCAGCCGCAGGCGGGTGCTGTCCGACCCGGGCCGCAGTTTATAATTCTGCTGTTTGTTTGCAATGTTTAAAGTCAACAGGTAATAAATTTCATTAACCAGCTGTTTGTGCGACTCCCAGAGCCGGATTTCAGTTTCGATCTTTTCATTGCCTTTGTCTTGCCGCAGGATCCAGACCGTGCGGCGCTCGCCTTCAAAGATCCGTGACTCAACTGAGTACGCCTTTTGCCCAGGCTCTTTTGCCAGGATATTATGAACAAAGGCAAAAAGTGCATCGCGTGATGTTTTGCTTTTATAAGGGAGGTATGTTTCATACCGTAGCGCCCGGGTGTCACTGAAATCCAGTGTCTGGTAGGCGTCGGGCAGGAGGATCAGGCTGGTATTAAAACTTTTTGTTCCGGAACCGGATGGACCCGTAAGGATCGATGCATCATTATTGCTGCGCAGTGCAAGGATCCTGGGGAGATTCCTGGAAAAATTGCGGTTGATTTCCCCGACGAAACTTGTATCCTGGGCGAAAAGCTGGCTGTTGAACTGGACGACCAGAACGGTCAGGGCGATACGGAAAAATAACATGAAAGCTGGTGGTTAGTGTGAGTTACGAAATAACGGTGTTTTTCGGGGTGTGGTATACCGTGGACGGGGTATATTTAAAGGAAATAACTACCGATGAAAGTGATCATAACTGGCGCAACCGGCTTGGTTGGAGAAGGGGTAATGCTGGTCTGCCTGGACAATCCGGCGGTGACGGAGGTTTTATCGATATCAAGAAAACCGCTGGCCAATAAACACAGCAAACTAAAAGAGCTGCTGCTGAAAGACTTTTCAGGGATCAGTAACCATCGCGGGCAGGTGGAGGGCTACGATGGCTGTTTCTTTTGTGCCGGGGTAAGTTCGCTGGGCGAGAACGAAGAATCGTTTACCAAAAAGACCTTCGATTTCGTGGTTCCATTCGCAGGGGTCTTGTCCGGGATTAACCCGGGGATGACTTTCACCTATGTGTCGGGTATCGGGACAGACAGTTCCGAAAAGGGAAAAATAATGTGGGCGAGGGTAAAGGGCAGGACCGAAAATGCATTGATGCGGCTACCATTTAAAGCAGTTTATAATTTCCGGCCTGGATTCATGAAACCGGTGAAAGGCCAGAAGACGGTTCGGTTTATCTATCGGGTATTCGAGGTACTCTTTCCGGTATGGCTTGCTGTTGCCCCTCGCTGGGCCTGTACCATGGGTGAAGTCGGACTGGCGATGATTAACTGTGTCAGCAAAGGATATCGGCAATCGATCATTGACGTCAAAGACATCAGGACCCTGGCAGCAAGTTAAAATATTTGCCACCGAAAGGTTATTTGTCGGGAAGACTTACCAGGACGAAGTTGGCCTGTTTATAAAAGACGCGGAAGGCAATATAAAAATCAGGCTATATGTTGACAGTACCGGAACAGCCCGACTTGAGATAACAGACAAAGCAGGAAAGTTGAAAATGTTATGACAGCCCTAAGCGCTGCTTCGGACTCAGGCATTGATGTGCGCGTTTTTCCGTGCCATTGAAGTCTGACCTGTAAATTTAATCCTGCCATCCAGCAACAGCTGACGATAATCAGCCGGATTTATTGGTTTAAGGTACTCCATAGGTGAGCGGCTCAGTTTTCGGCGAAGACCCATGTCCTTCATCAGTGTGTCGATATGTAAAAAATTGAACGGTGCAACGCATGTTCCGCTAAACTCCGAAGATACAGGCCTCGAATTGTTGCGCCACGCTGTCATGTATTCAACCTCCCTGACCATTTCTTCTTTACTCGGAAGGTCAAGCGTACCGTCGAGATAGTTTAGCAGCCAATGCGCGGCAATCTCCGATGTCAGCGTACTAAACAGGCTTGAGTTAAAGCCAACAAAACCAAGAGCGGGAATGGCCGGATGCACAATGTTCCGGTACAATTGATAGCCATTGCTGCTTTTCACTAATTGCTGAAGATGGACATCCAGGAAAGGCAACTCCTGCCTGAATCCCGTACCACACACCAGCACGTCAGCAGTGACCGTATCTCCATTGGATAACAAAATGTTCTTTCCCTCCATGCGTAAAATTTCAGCGCGTTTTGCAACAATTCTTCCGCTATGGACATGCTCGTAGAATCCTACCGGAGCCACGCCAAGGCTACAGCTGATCTGGTCTTCGATCCGATGTGAGGGCACCATGTCACATTTTTTGAGGCGAAATTGTTTTTTTAACAGCATCTCCAGACCCCGCCACTGCGCCCAGACTAATGGCTTGCCAAGGGTATGCAATAATTTTTTGCCGACACTTTTCCTCGGTGCATCAAAAAAAGCCTCGGACAACCGGGAGAACAACAGGTATCGCATATTTACCTTGTTTCCAAAATACCTTGGTACTTTCCATTGAGCTTTACGGTAGATCAACGTACACTCCTTCGACACCCCGGCGGCAATAGTGGCAATATCCGTAGCCGATTTTGCGAAACCGAGCACGGCTACCCTGCCGGAAGAAAGCAGGGCTTTGTCCTTGACCTGACTGGAATGCAATATCTGACCCCCGGCTTCAATGAAGCTGTCCTGACCGGGAAAATATGGGACATGGGGTTTATGAAATGTGCCGGTACAAACAGCCACAAAATCAAAATAAGCATGGTCGTCATTATATGTTGACAGGTCGGTGAAATAAAGATTCCAGCCTTTGCTGTGACGTGATATTTGGTTTACCCCGGTCCGGAACCGGATCCTCGGTAACACCTCAAAACGACGCGCATAATCAGAAAGGTACTTCTGCACCTGAGATCCCGAAGGCCAGTCAGGGTAATCAGCGGGCATTGGAAAATCGGAGAAAGCATATTCATCCCGGGTGGTCTGCGTGGCTACTCCCAGGTAGGACCTGCTCTTCTCCCAAACTCCCCCAAGGTCGTTGGCTTTCTCAAAGACTGTTACCTTATGACCCGCCTGGAGAAAGATTTTTGCAGTGACCAGACCACTTATACCCGCACCGATGATCGCAATGTGTTTCATATGTTTGATTTGATACCACTAAACTAGGTGGCCATAGCTGCCGTTGTCATAGGTCTTTAACAAAACCATGGATTGACTTAACGAAAATGTCCTTATTACCCCTCCCAAACGGACCCAATGGGTTGGCATCGACCAGGCTGACACTGCGCAGGTCACCCCTCAACCCGATTCAAACAGTCCAATCCGTTAATCCAAATACCTGTTTCGTTAATCCCAAAGCACGAATTGTTGGATTTTCCCCATTTTTACAACCCATGGTCACTTCACGCTTTTCAATCCGTCTGGTCATATCCGCAATCACGCTATGCATGATGAGTTCCGCCTGTGCACAGGTTCATACAGATTCATGGGAAACAGTCCGGAACCGCGGCAAGGGAACAGTCACCGCACTGTACGACGAAATCGAACCATTTATTTATACCACGAGGGAAAACAGGTTGGCAGGGGTCGAATTTGAGATTATGCAGGCCTTCAGGGCTTATGTTGCGGGGAGGTATAAGATTGAACTGACTATTGACTGGGTAAAGGCGGGAGCGTTTGACAGCATTATGTACAAGATCAGGGAGGCAAAGCAGCCCGGCTTGTTTGGGTGGGCATATTACTCCATCACCCCGGCGCGAAAAAGGGAAGTAAGTTTCAGTCTTCCCTATATGCCAGATATAAATGTGTTGGTCACAAACAATGGGGAGCCAATGTATGCAACGGCACAGGAGTTCACCTCACGGTTGCCACAAATGACAGCGCTCAGCCAGCACAATACTACGATGCAGGAGGATATCCTAAAGCTCAAAGCAGGTTTTTTTCCTGCCCTGCCACTCAGATACCTGTCACAGGATTACGAGATACTGAAGGAAATTGAGCAGGATCCGAAAACCTTCGGGTATGTGCCCCTGTCCATCTATATTGTGGCGCTGCAAAAAGGGATCAGGGTCAAACGACAATCGGTGCTCTCCAGCAAACGGGAAGGTTTTGCAGCAATGATGCCGCCAGCTTCGGACTGGAAACCACTGATGGATGAATTCATTTCGTCTGACAGCTTCCCCGCTATTGCAGCCGGCATTGTTGCAAAATACCTTGGCTCCCAGGTTCGGGATCTCGTATTTGTACCGGCTACTACGGACCGGGGGGTCGACGGGACGACTGGTGTTGAACTGTTATCTCTAGAAAAAGAAATTGTTGTACAACGCTTGATGGACTCAGCTGTCCAGCTCCAGCAACACCGTTCCAGCCAGAAAATAGTGATGGTGGCGCTTGCCGCGCTGGTCATCGTGACAGGCGTGCTCTATAACCGGTATCGCGTAAAACAACGACTGAGTAAAAGCCTGGCCCAGCAGAATGAACAGATTCTTCGCCAGCATGAACAAATCGCAGAGATGAACCAGCTGCTGCAACTGAAAATACTGCAGACACGGCTGAATCCCCATTTTCTTTTTAATTCCCTGAATGCAATACAGTATTTTATAATTGGCGACAATAAAACTGTCACGCTGCAATACATCAGCAGGTTTGCGTCCTTCCTCCGGAAAGTGATCCGCTTCGGAGATGAAACACATATCACCGCACTTCAGGAAAAGGAAATCCTGGAAGATTATCTCTGGCTGGAAAAATGCCGGTTCCAGGATCGGCTGAAATACCAGATCATTATGCCGGAAAACGTGCACGAGGCAAACGTTTTGCCGCTGATCAGCCTGACGCCGGTGGAGGAAGCGCTTTACAAAGGTATTCTTTCAACGAGGACAATGAACGACGGGTTTATAAACGTGCATTTTGAGAAGAAAGACGGGGGAATAGAAATTGTTGTCAGCCACGGCCCCGACACGGGGGAGCACAATGGACCCGCATCCAACAGACAGTTCGCCGAAACAAGCATCGATATGCTTCAACAGCGACTAAACCTGTTCAACAAAGGCAGGAATGACAAAATCAGGTGGGAACATGGAAAACCATCAGCGGGCGATTCTGGCACTTCCATCCTCTGGATACCCCAACCGCTTTTCGGAACCGGTTCTGCAAAACAACCTAACGCTTAAATTTGCCAAACTGACTCCATATGAAATACAAAGCAGTAATAATTGAAGACGAGATGCTGAACAGGGAATTCCTGTCGAAACTCATCCGTGACTTCTGCCCCGATCTTGAATTGGTTGGTACCGCAGCGGGTGTGACCGACGGCATCATGCTGATTGAGAAAAGCAAGCCGGCGATTATATTCCTTGATATTGAATTACAAGGCGGAACAGCATTTGATATCCTCGGGCAGATGGCTGCTTCACCGGCTAAAATAATATTTACAACCGCCTTCGACCATTACGCGATCAAGGCCATCCGATGCAGTGCCGTAGATTATATACTGAAACCAATCAGCCTGGAAGAACTCCATCAAGCCGTGGCCAGGACTATCGCCCTGCTCGAAAAAAAGCAGGAGCAGCCTAACATCGAACTTTTGCTGAAAAACATGAAACGTTCACCAGGTGAAGACCTTTCCATCGGATTGTCAACCCTCGATGGCACGGAATATATTCCTCTTAACCAGATCATAAGGCTGGAAGCAAAGGGCCCTTACACTACATTTTTTCTTCGAAATGGCAGTCAGATCATGGTCAGCAAAAATCTCAAAGAATATGAGATGCTGCTTACCGAACATGGCTTCTTCCGGTTACATAATTCCTATATGGTAAATATGAGGGAAGTAAAAAAAGTAGTTAAAACCGACGGGGGGTATGCCGTATTGAAAGACGACAGCACAGTTGCTATTTCCCCGCGCAAGAAGGACGAATTCAACGCGCTTATGGCCCAAAGGCTGGTTTAATTAATGTAAGGCTTTTTCCGGATGAACATTTGCAGATTTTTGTTGACCGCTCCCCACTGTTCATCAAGCTGCACCCATTTCGCGCCCGCCCTTGCCCCTGCTTCAAGTGCAAGCAGATTTGCCATTACATTTTCATCGATACTAAAAATGGAGATGCTGTTGCGAAGCAGGTGAGCAGCCTTGTACAGGTCGGTATAATTCCGGTTGCGGACTGCAGCAGCCAGCGCCTCAAGCTCTACAGGCAGCTGACGGAGGAACATGGCCTCAAGTTCGTCAACAAATGCCTGGTTGTTTTTTGTCTGTCGCATAAGGAAAGAGGTATCGAGCCTCGCGGAGTGATCCTTCCCCTGTTCCACGGCATTCAGTGCTGATAACCTGTCCAGTAAAGCCGCTTCGGTAAAGGGTTTGGCCAGGTAATCATCCATTCCTGCGGCGATGCATTTCTCCCGTTCACCCTGCATGGTCAATGCGGTCGTGGCAACGACACGGATTGTGCTCTTTAATTCATCCCTTATAAACCTGATCGTTTCATATCCATCCATCTCCGGCATCTGCAGGTCGAGAAGTACCACATCAAAGTTGCGCTGTTGCATTATCCTGACTGCCTCCCTGCCATTCCCGGTAGCGGCTGTATCGAATCCGTTTTGCCTGAGGATAATCGTCGCCAGCTTCCGGTTCATCATGTTATCATCTACGATGAGCACAGTTCCGCGATCGGTAGATGGCTGTACAGGCCGGGAGTCTTCGGCCGGACTGACAGCAATGGAACTTTTCCTGACATTGATTGCAAAGAAAAAGGTTGTACCAGATTCAGAACTTTCCACGCTGACCGAGCCACCAAGTAGTCCGACCAGTTGTTTTACAATTGCAAGTCCAAGTCCCGTACCACCATATTCCCCGGCAATGGAAGCATCGGCCTGCGAAAATCGTTCAAATATGGTTTCAAGTCTGTCCGCAGGTATGCCAATACCTGTGTCCACAACCAAAAAACGGATTGTTGCCTCCTCCGGCGTTTCCTTTTCCAGTACACAGCGAAGGGAAACAGATCCACGTTTTGTAAATTTCACCGCATTCCCGACCAGGTTAATCAAAACCTGCTTCAGACGCGTGGCGTCGCAAGCTACGGGAAAATAAATCGCGTCGTCGACCAGGCAATCAAGCCGGATCGACCTGGTAGCAGCGGCGGAAGAAAACATCATCCGTACTGACTCCATAACATCCCTGATATGGAAAGTCACTTCATCAAGTGGAAACTGGCCGGCATCAATACGCGACAGGTCGAGCACATTGTTGACAATGTCAAGCAAGCCCTTCCCCGACGAACAGATAGCATCAAGGTAATCCCTCTGCACAGCATCAAGGTTCGTTTTAGAAAGCAGCGTCGCGAACCCAAGTATTGAGCCCAGGGGCGTTCGCAATTCGTGGCTGACATTTGCAACGAAATCTGATTTTGCCTGGGTACCGGCCTCGGCCAGGCGCCTTGCCCGTTCCATTTCCTCTTCCATACGTTTACGTTCAAATAAAGTGGGTATGGATATGTTTGCTGGTGGGTTGCCTTTATCATCCACGTGGAAAGAAGGCAGGTAATCCGCAACCTTATGAGGCGGAGCCATAATGAACTCACAGCATTCGTCGCCTTTGGCGGCACACCGGATTTCAACGGCTGTAAGCGATATGCCAAAACTTTCTTCGCACCATCCCGCGGCATATCCGGCATTCATGATGCAGACAGGTTCACCAGTTACCTTTTTCTCGCGTATCCACGAATCAGCCTCAAAGGAATACGGGTGCGTAAACCGGAGAAAAAAGTTCTCATCCGGTGACGGGTTACTTACAGGATCTATATCTACAAATGCCCAGCCGGTAAATGCAAAATGCATTGGACCCGCGGACAGGCGTTCGATCGGATCGGTCAGGTTCATGGTCTTATGGAAATTGCGGGCGTCATCCATTCCAATTACATGTGCATAATCAAACAGAAAGTTCCTGCCGATAGCAAATGCCTCGCCGGGAGGACGGTCAGCATACAACCGTTGGATGGTTTCAAGAAAGCTTTTTGAAAAAGCCGCTGCGCGGACCAGCACATAACGCTCGTCGTTCACTTCAATGGTGCCCTGAGCGGGATTCATGGACAACCTGCGGAAATAATCGCTTACGTTCTGCTGCGCAGTCCGGAATACATGGGCAATTGGCTCCGGAACCCTTGCCGCAACAAAATCATCATTGAAATGATTTTTTCGCAGGGCGGCAATATCCTGCTCCAGTTGCTGGATGCGCTGTTGGAGCAGGTTCAGTGTATCAGGCTGTTCATTCATGAATCAGGTTGTCAATGGTTAAACTAAAGATAAGCAGTACAGGCAGAACCCCCATAACCGGGGTATTCGAAGTCATTTACCGGTTTCGTTAAACGCGGACCGCCATCCGTTAAGCGGCCATTTTATGAAGGCAACTTCCGATAGATATTTGACCTGTCAATCAATCAAAAATCAAAAAAAAAGAAAAAATGAAATTTTTAAGTCTTAAATCGCTCATAGTAATTGCGGTTACCATGTTTACAGTTGCATCGTGCAGCAAGAAAAGTGAAGATGCACCTCCCCCACCCGCTGATCCGATCATTGGTACATGGGTAGGCACCTACAGGGCCACGAATAGCCCGCTGGTACACGATTTTGTTTTGGCAATCAAACCTGCAGGTATCCTGGAAATACTCGGCGCATCCGACCAGGTGGTGGCTACCGGTACGTGGAAACTGGATGCCGGCGTATTTTATGGTATATATGAGTATAAAAACAGTAATAATGTTTTCAATGTAGCCGCAAAATTTGATTCGGAAGCGGGGACACTGAATGGTAGTTATGGCGACGGGAAGGAAAACCCTTCAGACGGTGACTTTGAGGTTGTCAAACAATAAGCATATTTTTCCTGGACGCGTAAGGTTACCGGTTTTCCGGTAACCTTTTTTCATAATATACCCGCAGGTAAGGAGCAATCAGGGAATTGCAAGCATCAGTAATTTCCAGATCTCGTTGTCAAAATTAGACAGCGCATAGGTCACAGGCGCATTGGATGGGGATCCATGGCGGATTACCACCAGGTCCATACTTTTGACAACATAGATTTTTTTATCGCCATATCCCAGTGCTGTAACGAGATCAGCCGGGGCATTTGGCATCAATGGGCCGTTGAACGACTCCGAAGTAGGTAAGATAAAAGAAGACTTCCCATTCAGCCACCATAAATAGCCGTAGGCAGGATTCAGGGTCTGGGAAGAATTGATCATCGATTGGAAGTACGCGGCATTTGTCATCACCGGCGCGCCGTTCCACTTGCCTCCTGACAGCATCATCAACCCAAACCTTGCCATGTCCCTCGCGGAGCAGGACATGGTTGGACCACCCCCAGGTTCTGTATCCCAGAAGGCATCCTGCATACCGATCTTGTCCCACAATTGCGCTTTGGTGTAATTGTCGTTTGACTGGTTGTATGCGGATGCAAGCACTTCATAAATCCTGTGATACGCGAGGGTATTGTAACGCCAGCGTGCTCCCGGGACCGTATCATATGTCAGGTTTTCATTCAGCCCGCTGGTCATGCTGATCAGGTCCTTTACAGTAATCTTTGCTTCCTGTGATGCTGAAGCCCTCGACCAGCCCGGACTGATATAGGTATTTACTTCCTGGTTAATATCCAGCTTTCCCTGCTCCTGGGCAAGGCCAATCATAAAAGCACCCATGCTTTTGGTAGCTGAAAAGATTTTAGCGGATGTAACTGCATTCCCTATCCAGTATTTTTCCACTACAATCCTGCCTTTGTGAAGGATAATGAATGAGGAGGAATTGTTTGCCTGCACGTAATTGAGCAGGTCATTCAATTTACCCGGATCCCATCCCAGGCTTTCAGGGCTCTCAGTCTCCCAGGTAGTTCCGGTCAGCGGTGGGTAATAATAGCTTTCACCAGCGGGTTGTGGCGATTCGGTGTTTTTGCTGCAGGCAAACTGGATGGCTATTACGCAGAGGATAAGCCACAGGCCGGAATTTCTCATTGGTTGTTGATTGTTGGACTTGGACGCCTAAGAAACGCAAAAGTTTAAACAATTGCAACAGGGAGTACACAAGTGCCTTCCAATAGCAGTGTCAGACCATAGTTATTATCTTCGCGCACAATCTTTATCACAGAATTCTATTTACATATGGCAACTTTCACCAAAACCCTCGCAGCCTTTTTACTGACCATTATTTCAACCCCTGGCTTTTCCCAGTCAACACCCGGCAGCCCGGCCATACTGTCAAATGCATTGGCAGACAGCCTGGTTATCCATTACCTCGACAAGGTGGACCAGGTATATTTTGACAAAGCCGGTGCGGCGACCATCAGGAAAGAGCTTACCCATAAAAGGAAGGCCGGGGAATTTTACAATTTACCGGCTAAAACGCTTACAGATACTTTGTCAAGGGTGTTGCGCAGGATTACCCACGATATCCATTTTTATGTGGGGGTAAAAGATGTACAAAAGGCGGAAACTGATCGCCCGAAAGACCGACCGAAAATCAATAACAACGGAGGTTTCGCGGAAGTACGTTTGCTGAGGGAAAATATCGGTTACCTCAAATGGACCAACTTCATCGCGGATGACAATTCATTCCAAAAATTTATTGCCGCAGCAAAATTCCTGCAGGGCTGCGAATCGCTGATTATTGATATTTCCCAAAACGGAGGTGGTGATGGCCGTATTGGCGGGTTTGTAAACCAGCATCTGTATGAAGACGCAGCCTACCAGGATTTATTGATCAAAAAATGCGGCGGTGAGAAAGACTGGCACCAGAGCGAGGTACCGTACAATTATTCCGATGGACCGAAGTTCTATGATATCCCGGTCTTCATTATGGTCTCTGACCGCACCGCCTCCGCCGCGGAGTACTTCGCATTTATTGCGCAGGAAATGAAACGCGCAACGATACTGGGTGCAAAGACCGCGGGTGCCGGCAATCCGGTGACGATGGTAAACTTTGACAATTATTTTGCCTACATCCCGATTTGCCAGATTACCACCAAGTCGGGTAAATCGATTGAAGGAGTTGGCGTAACGCCTGATGTGCCGTTGACCGAAAACCGGTTGGAGGCAACGATTGAATATATACTTGCCGGGAGGGATAAACGTTAGTTTTGGTTTTGCATTATATTTGGGCACCACCATTTATATCAATATGTATATCGAACCGAATTCCTATTCAGGACCAAACACCAACCGTAACGAACCAATCCAATCCGCCTATTTTTTATAGGATTCTTACTGCTGGCCATTCTCTCAACAATTGGATGTACAAAAAATGAAGCTGACAGCCCGGTCGCAGATGAAGATTCCCTGGCGGACTACCATATATTCGATCAAAATCGGGGTTGCTACAGTTTCCTGAATGTGATCTATGAGGTGGGAAGGCCAAGCAACTGGCTAGGAAGTGATACCGTTACGATAGTGGTAAGTGTACAAAAACCGGGATACTGGGAAGTCAAACCTGTAACCATATCCGGACTGGAGTTTGCTGGCTCGGGCTACCTGAAAGACACCGGCGAAAATATCCTCAAAATACCGGTAACGGGTATCCCAACAACTGCCGGACGATTTGACTTTCCTCTTGATATGGGAGCTTTGCTTTGTACTCCCATAGTAGTAATAGTTCCTGCGGGAACTTTCCCGCCGCCGCCCACAACAACTTATTACTACAGGGCAACAATCGGTGGTAAACAATATATAGAAGAGGTAAAGCCCGGCAATGGTATTATTGCGGGTTCCGGGGTGAACGGTTCAAATGAAGTGACCTTCACCGCTTCGGTCGGGCCGGATGCATATCCGTACCCGATAGGAAAAACGTCCTTGTCCATTACTAAAGGCACAATGTTCAATTTCTATTCCGCGACGATTCCCCAATTCCTTGGTTTTTTCAGCCCGGCATATTATCCATATGCAAACGGACCATCTTTTTCCCCATTCCAAAACAGCAATGGCCTGATCGTTGAATGGATGGACCCGCAGGGAAACACCTGGGCATCATATGAGGGCTCCGGAACGCAGGGAGGAAATGCATCCATGAAAATAGCGAGTGCAGTGGCCTCTCCTGACCCGATCAACTATTACGTGAAGACCCGTATTGAATTCGCCTGTAGATTGTACAAACAAGGCACCGGGGAAATGATGGAGTTGACCGGAGGTGAATTCGTGGGACTTTTTGGTCCATTATAGTTGCTTTTTTTCACAGCCAACCATACTGCTCAATCAGCTTATCTTTCTGCAATCTTGACACAGGTAACACATCACTTGTGGTCATCGTCAGCAGGCTCTCATTCCGGTTGAAATGTTTGACCTCATTGAGGTTAATGATATACTGCCGATGGATCCGGAGAAACTGTTGTTGTTCCAGCACGGGCTGGATGTCTTTGAGCGTCTTTGAGATCAGGATTTTTCGTTTATCATTCAGCACCAGCTCAGAATAATTACTCTTTGCTTCCACAAACACAATTTCCTTCAGGTCAATGAACGTCACCCCTGTCTGGCTGGGTATGGCAATCTTGGTAATATTTCCTTTTTTGAATTGCTGCTGGAGCACTTGCAGCTGGCCGGCTTGAATATGCTGCCGTTTCTCCACTTTGCTTACTACTTCACGCAGGTCATCAATGGAAGCCGGTTTCACGAGGTAATCCAGCGCATTGAACCGGAATGCCTTTATCGCAAAATCATTATAAGCCGTCACAAATACAACAGAAAATTCCACAGGAATTAGTTTTTCCAATAGGTCAAATCCATTGATCACCGGCATTTCAATGTCAAGGAATAGCAGGTGGGGCTGCAGCTGCTGGATTTCCTGCAGGGCTTTTGAGCTGCTGGTAAAAGCACCTACAATTTCCAGTTGGGGAAAATGGCGCTCAATATTCAACCGCATCAGCTGCACACTGTCGGGTTCGTCGTCGAGAATGATCGTGCGTATGGTGTTACTCATATCCGGTAAAACTGTTCTTATCTCCGTTAGCGCGCATGAATTTATTCAATCGGGATGTCCAGGACTACTTCCGTACCTGCGGGATCACCGTTGGCATCCACCAGGTCATTTACCATCACGGACATATTGGTCTTATACATCTGGTTGATCAGTTCAATCCGTTCGTGCGTAATGCTCATGCCAAATGACTTGTGTGCGGTTGCAGATTTACTTTTCAGCTCCGCCGCCATCGCCCTCCCTACCCCATTATCGGTGACCGTAATCCGGAGGATATCCTCCTTACAACGGAATGACAGGTTGATAATGCCGCCATCTTCTTTTGGCATCAGCCCGTGCCAGATCGCATTCTCCACATAGGGTTGCACGAGCATGGGTGGCATTTCAATATAATCCATATCCACGTTATCATCGATCTCAATTTTATAATGCAGTTTTTCCTTGAACCGCATGGCTTCCATTTCCATGTACAGTTGGAGGGTATCCACTTCCTGCTGCAGCGTGATCCGGTCCGATTTGGAATTTTCGAGGACCAGTCGCATTAACCGCGAAAACTTACCAAGGTATTCGGTGGCTGCCTCCTGGTTGTTCTCCACTGAATAGAGTTTGATGGAGTTCAGGCAATTGAAAATGAAATGCGGGTTCATCTGCGAGCGGAGTGAGTTCAGTGCGGCATCGCTTACTTTCCGTTCAAACTCCGATTCCCGTTGCTTTTGCTCAGCCCGTTCTTTTTCCAGTTGCAGCACGAGCTTGGATTGTTTATTGCGGTTACGGTAGTACAAAAACCCGCCGATTCCAAGCAGCAGTAACAAAGCTCCGCCGCTGTATAACCATTGCTGGCGCAGCTGCAGTTTGTTCAGCGTATTGCTCTGGCTCAATAATTCATTTTGAAAATGCAGTGAGTCTTCTTTTTTGGAAAAACTGTATTGCATTTCATTCTGGATCAGCTCCCGTTCCTTCTCATCATTCAGCAGGCTGTCATTCAGTACAACATATTTTTTGAGATAGGCAAAGGCACTGTCGTACCGGCCGGTGCCTGCATAAGCCTCAGACATTACGGTGATGGCATCCGCTTCCATGGCCAGGAATCCACCCTGTTTTGAAATTTCATTTGCCATAGATGCGTTTTTCAGGGCAAGGGGGTAATTTTTTTGCTGCAGGTAAACAGTGGCCAACCTGCGGTAATTACCCGCCCTTCCGTCATCGCTGCCGAGTTCATTGAACACATCCAGTGCCTTATTCACATAATGGACTGCCGAATCATTTTTATTGCCGTTAAATCCGATCGCCCGGAGTTTTGCTTCGGAGAATTCGATATAAGCGTCCCCGAGTCCGCTGTAGATCCGCGCTTCGAGTTGTTTGTTCGTTGGCATATCCTGCCTGAATAATCGTAAAGCTTCGTTGAAGTGACCGATCGCGGGACCAACGCTATCCATCCGTTTATAGACCAGTGCTTTATTCAGAATGGAATTGGGGAGGTATTGGCTGTCGCCCTGCTCTTTGTAAATCACAATGGCCTTGTCTAGGTACGCCAGGGCATCCTTATAGTGCTCATTGTGCGGCAGGTAGGCAGCGCCGATTGTATTGTAAGCCCGGGCCACATCAATGGGCCTTTTCAGCGTTTCGAACATTGTTGCCGCTTTCTGGAGCGACTCGATTGTCTTTGCCACCTGATCCAGCCGGAGATAATCAACCCCCATCACATAGTAGGCTCTCGCCAGACCCGGATCATCCTTGATTTTTGTAGCCAATGCAATGGATCTTCCTGCATATTCCAATCCCTTGGTCGGATCTACGTATTGCTGGAAAAAAGCGATATCATTCAGCAGTTTCACTTTTACCGTGTCCTCCCTGGAATACGCCCGCTCGGCTTCAATCAGGGAATCCAGTTCGGGTCCCTGGGCTGCAAGGACTTTCGCGCAGAGACAGAGAAATAAAGCAGCCGTGTTCCGTAGAATCATAATCTCATTATTATCAGGGCAAATCTATCGTAAAACAAAGTCTGTCCCCATGTGCAACCTTGCGGGTAGTACTTTTTGGGGGGTGAACAGATGCTGATTTTGTGTAAAGGGAAATTTCACCCAAAAGAACGGGTTTTTCGCTTACACCACAAAACCTTCGTCAGTCATCCGGGCGGGTTTGTGAACCGCCTCTTTCCTTCACACAACAAAACCTGCATTCGGCCCGGCAATTCCGTCGCCCACACATTCACCGGAAGTACCGTTCCCCTCGCCCGTTAACTTGGTGATCACATCTGAATTATTACAATTTTTTATCATGAAAAGAGCTATACTCTTCTGTCTGCTGCTTACTGGTTTTGTAACCGGACATGCCCAGTGGAGCAATCTTACCAACCAGTTTTACGATTCGCTGGATATGCCGGTGGCGCGGACTATTTATGACCAGAAGAATCCCCTGCTGGTAAAAAGCCAGCCGGACGGAGGTTATTTTGTGATCTGGGAGGACTCCCGGAATGCGATTGGCAACTGGGATATTTATGCCCAGAAATATGACAAAGACGGGCATATGCTCTGGGCACTGAACGGAGTGCCGGTGGCCACAGGAGCGGCAACTGACCAGCAATATTCCACTGTCAGCAATGGAACCAGCAGTTATACCAACTACCAGAGTGTAAGTCATGCGGCCACCGACGGTGCCGGCGGATTTTACATCACTTGGCAGAGTTACCTGGGCGCTGTTGGAAGTTATGGCGTTTATCTGCAGCATATCCGAAATGATGGAACCCAGGTTTTTGCCACCGAAGGTTACGGGATGGCGTTGCCTGCGACAAACAACCAGCGATTTGTACAGCCCCAACTGGTTGCTGATGGACAGGGCGGGTTTTTTATAGGTTACCTGGCAACCGCCACTTCCTTTAACGGAAACCAGGTGCATGTCAGGATGTATTGTTACAAAGATGAGGGCGGTGTGCTCAAACATTATGGCGGAGGCATCGTGAGCAATGCCGTGAACTATTACGGTGTGCAGAATGATTATCGTTTTTGTGGCGGCAGCGCCATCGGTGGTTACCTGGTCTCTCCCACCCAGACGGAGGGGTATACCAATGCCAGCAGCTTCAAAATTTTCCCGGACGGCCAGGGTGGCTGCGGGGTAGTGATGTCATTGGGTGAAACAACGGAGAAAAACTTTCCGGCGTTCAACCAGCTCTGCCGGGTGAAACGGGATGTGCAGGTAGAGACACCACTTGAAGGCACCAAAAATTATAAAAAAGACAGCGTGCTGGTTGTGCACAGGGCAATTATAAAACCGCATGAAGTGGACTGTACCCCGCCTGGCGCACCTCCGGGCAGCGTGGTGATTATAACATACTACAGCGTAATGACACAGGGTGCGCTGAACCTGCTGTCCAGCAGGGGCCGCCACGTACTTGAATACGACCCGATGTATCCCGGGAGCGGAAAGTATACCAACAATTACCTGACCCATGGAATCGAAAAACTCAATGCCACGGTCATGCCAACTGACGGTAATATCGATGCATTGCTGATCACCTGGAACCAGCGGAATTATGTGAATTCACAGGTCACCAACTGGAGTACCAGGGGTGTTGTGTTACCAATGGAAAAATATGATGACATTCCCTACCAGCTTACGGCTTCGGGTCTGCGCCCTACCGGGATGGACAAAATAAACGAAGGGGATTATGATATGGATACACTTCTGGCGCAAACCAGTGCAGCTGTCAGCTATGATTATTCGCTTACCGGCTCGGGCGGTCGCGCCTTTATGGTCAGTTCAATAAACGGTCTTGGAAGTGGTAGCGGGCCCTCCCCGTTTTATTACCAGGAGGCTAAACTTACCCGGCAGCGTGCCGATTCCTTTGCGGTTAAAAAAGTAACTTCTCCAGGTATGGACGCTGGTGTGTTAATCGGGGTCGGAACTACCAACGACCGGTTCCCCGCTTTCGCAGGTGATGGTGCCGGGAATGCCACGTTTTATTATGTGGGCCCCAACGGACGTGATTATGTAAAAGCCAGTCCGGTAGCTGAGGGCGGGAAAATGCGCTGGGGCGCATTGGGACTTCCGCTTAATTCGGGAGGGGTTGCCGGTTCATATTATTATGCTTCTTCCCCGATTATGTATATGGATGCCGAAGGAAAGGGACTGATCGCATGGAATGATGGGCGCAGGACGCCGGATGGTTACACCGGGGAGAATGTGTACATGCGTCATCTCGACAGCCTCATCAATCCCGGTTACCAGCCGCCATTGCTCAATACCATGCTGACAGTAATACCGGTCAATCCAACCGCTGCGGGCAGCCGGTTGTCCCAAAGCAATCCACAATCACTTTCGGGCACGAGTGGCGCGTGGACCACGTTCCAGGTGCCTGTGGCGGGACCGACCAGCAATTATTCCACTCCTGTTGCAGCGATCCGCGACGACTACAATCTCGGAACGGTTTCGGTATCAACGTATGATTTCTATAACCAGCCTTTACGCAGGAACAATGGCAAGGCATACATGGATCGCAATTATACCATCAGTGTCACCAACCATCCCCCGGGGGCTTCCATCCATGTGCGCCTGATTTTTACCAAAGCCCAGTTTGATGCGATGAAGGCGGCGGATGCGTCAATTGCTGATCCGGGTTCTCTTGCTGTGGTCAAACAACCATCAACCGGCGTGGCACCTGCTACATACACGCCTTCTGCAAATGACCAGGGTATCCGGCCAACTGGCTGGGGGACCTATTTCAACACAGTTGACAATGTAACCACCATCTCAGGGTACTATATCGAAGTAGTGATTGATGACTTCAGCAACTTCTTTATCATGAGTGCGGCATCGGTACTGCCCGTAACACTGCAATCCTTCACGGTAAATGCAGTGAACACTACTGCCCTTCTGCAATGGGTGACGGCTTCGGAACTGAACAATGACCATTTCGATATTGAACGTTCCGTTGATGGCCGGGTGTTCTCTAAAATCGGCCGCGTGGCAGGCAATGGTACTACCAGTATCCCGCAGGACTACCGGTTTACGGATGCTTCGCCGGTCAGTGGAAATAATTACTACCGTCTTGCCCAGGTGGATATCGACGGGCATATCGAACAAATTACCCTAAACGTTAACTTTATAAAATACGATTTAGTTCTAGGTATAGTATAGCTTAAGAAGTATAACC